>JAUVGS010000521.1 GCA_030593665.1 Chitinivibrionales bacterium
TATGTATCCCCGCTCACCACCGGGAATGACATTCTTTTTAAATTTGCACCGCAAAATACCAGACAGGCGATATTCAGAATTGTCACCATTCACGGCCGACTGGTATATGAAAAACCATTCACCATTACCGATGCAAATACATACTCATGGGATGTCACGAATAATTCCGGTAAACCGGTTGCGAATGGTAAATATATCGCACACCTGGAACTTGTAAATAAAAATTGTGGAAATAAGACTTTGTATACTCAATTTTATGTTATGAAATAAAAGAAAAATTGCACCGCGGAAGACGCAGAGAAAATTATTTCGTGAAGGTAATTACTTGCAGTTTATCTGCGTTAGGAAGAAATAGGTTCTGGGTTCAGAGATTCAGAGATTCTGGGTTTGTTTATAACTGCAAACTGTAAACAACTAACAGACAACTAATTTTGCCAACGGTAAACAGGTAACTGCTAACTGCATATTTACAGCACCGCTTCAATCTGCATATTGATAGAATCCGCGAGATCTACCATGAATGGTTTGACCTGTTTATGATAGCGTGATTCATAAACAACAATCTTCGGCTGTTCAAGGTCCTCCGGATTGTCTTCAACAACAGCGGCGTAGCACCCTATATACCGTCCTGCGTCAGCGTTCATAATTCTTACCCTGGTTCCAACCGGAAAAATGGGGGTGATTTTCGAGAAATTTAAAACAATCTCCGAGTTCAGTTTATCTTCCGCACAGAGAAAAAGAATTTTTATTGCCTCTTTCCGGCTGATTTTATAGCCATAGGGTGAGCGTCCTTCAACCAGGATATCAAATTTATCCGCCACTGCTACAATCTCTGCAAAGCGATGAATAAGCCCATGCCTGAACAGGCTTTTGGAAGGTGGGCGGTTCTCCCCCTTTAATCCCAGGGGATAACCCGAACCGTCCTGGCACTCATGGTGCTGATACGACACTGATGAACTCGTCGCAGGAATAGCGGGATTCTGCGTGAGGATCATATACCCGTATTCGACATGGCGCTGGAATATTCGTAACTCATCACCCGCAAGCTTATTTCGCGAAACGACAATGTCGCGGGGTACTGCAATCAGGCCGATATCAGCATTTATTGCACCGAGTGCAAGTTGTTTCAATTCTTCGTCCGAAAAATTATACCGCCTGGCAAGACAGAGGGACATAATCGTTACCCGTAAAGCATGCTCGAACAGAAACGACGCCTTCTTCTCAAGTGATGCAAGATTAACAATAACATCCGGATAACTGAGGACTTTTTCTATAACGTCATTCATGGTTTCAACAAATCCGGTACTGGTAATATATTCATTAATTTTATTCTTATTATTCTCGATAAGTTCTATGACCTTCTCCTGGCTGTACTGTTTCATTTTAAACATCTGCCCCAGATTCTTCTCACTGGTGATCATACGTGAAGCGATTTCCCGCTGAACCTGCGTTGAAATAATCGATTGGGGATTAAGAAATTCCGTACCTTCAACTTCGATGCAGAGGCTGTTAATACCGAGCTTCTGCAACCGATAGATGTACTGATTGGTTAAAGAGGTTCCCGCAGTCAGCATCAACTCACCTGACGGCAGAATAATAGACTGGGCAAGGACCATGTCTTCAACGACGTTTTTAATGCTGTATTGTACCATATATCAACATTTGAAACAGGTATACCTAATAGTATCACTTCTACAATTATTGTAACAACAAGGATAGGAGATTGCAAGGTGATTCTACTGTATGAAAAACAAAAAGCAGCCTGGCTGGATTGTCACCGTTCTGAACATTGTGGTGGTTCAATCCCGATTAAAAAACTGCGGGATTGTTTCTATTATTGTTTTTGTGGTTTCCGGCCAGCCACTAATTAGTGGCTGGCCGGAAACTACCTTTTTAATGTCATTCCGGTATGCTTTTAAGCCGGAATCCAGCTTTTTGTGTGTTTAGGGGCATAGGTTCACACCTTTGGCGCACTTCGCCCGCTTAAAGCATGCGCGGTGTAATCCTCCGCAAGGGGGAAATGACGGCCATTTGTCAATATTTAACAGAAACTAATTAAGAAAAAAACT
>JAUVGS010000319.1 GCA_030593665.1 Chitinivibrionales bacterium
AACAATATCTATGAGGGATATATTTTTAATCCTTATCCAATTCTAATTAAAACAAGTGAGGTTGATTGAATATCCAGATATTTTCTATCGGTGGCACAATAGATAAAGTATACTTTGACAAACTGAGCACCTATGAAGTCGGCTTTCCCAGTATAAAAGAAATCCTTAGAACCATGCCCGTATCCTTCTCATTTACCATCAAATCACTATTACGAAAAGACAGTCTTGATTTAACTGATAAAGATCGTACGCAGATATATACCCATGTTGTGAAATGTAAAGAAGAGAAAATTCTTATCACGCACGGCACTGATACTATGATTGAAACAGCGAAAGTATTATACGATATCCCTGATAAAACAATTGTACTCACCGGTGCACTCGAACCGGCGGGATTTAAATCCAGCGATGCGGTGTTTAATATTGGCTCTGCACTTGGTATATTAAATACGGCACAGCATGGTGTTTACATTGCCATGAATGGAAGAGCGTTTAATCCCCACCACTGTGAAAAAAACAGGAAGATTGGGAAATTTATTGATATGTAAATATCTCATTTCTTATCAACTGCTCATCAAACAAGTAGCACACACTTTTAGTATTCTTTCCCTTTTATTGTTATCCCTGAAAACTACAATTTCATATCCAATTAAGAAATATAACCTGCCAAATAGATGAACACAAAGAAATTGATAAAAAGAAACAGATCTATCCTATGTAGAAAAAACTGTAATTGAAGGGCTGAATACCTATTTCGTAATAAAAAACCGGAATGTTCTTGAAACATGATTAGTAAATCGTATTGTTATCAGATAATAACCGCCGGCAAAATTAAATTGTCTCAGATCAATTGTTCCCTTTTTTATCAACGAACGGGTGATTTTTTTAACGATAGTGCCTGATGAATCGGTTATGGTAATATACTCGATAGAACGTCTCTCTGAATGTAAATAGAGTGTACTGTTTTTTATATAACAATCTGACACCCTATCACTTTTCAGATGTTTAGCAATCTCGACAGTACCTGTTAACAGGGTGCTGATATGCGCTTCAACAGCTAACGCCAATCCATTTACATTATACCCGCCCTCAAGGAGTGAGACCAGACGGTTATCGCAATGGGTACCGGCAATATCGAGCGCCAGCTTGGTTATATATGAAAAGCAGCTATCGGTAATAGTAAATGTCCCCAGAGTATCATCTTTTCTGCTATCAAAACCCGCAGAGATAAGAACAAAGTCAGGTTTGAATGTTTCAACTTTCGGCAGCAGTTGCTCTTCCCACGCCCGTTTCATATCGTCATCGGTTGCACCGGTATCGAGATGGGCATTTATGTTATACCCAAGACCTGCTCCTTCACCCTGCAAACCAGGATCGCCGGTTCCCGGATAGGCAAACTGGTTATGTGTTGAAAAAAACAGCACAGAAGGATCTGAATAAAACGAATCCTGCGTTGCATTGCCGTGATGAAAATCCCAGTCAATAATCAGAATTTTTTTATAGTTGAGCACATTCTGAGCGTACTTCGCGGCAATGGCGACATTGTTGTAGTAACAGAACCCTTCTTCTCCTCCGCTGTCATGGGCATGATGTCCCGGAGGGCGGATAGCGCAAAAAGCATTATCTACGAGTCCCTCATGCACAGCCTTTACCGCACCAAGGGCACCTCCTACAGCCAATTCCGCGACTTCACCGGTTGTTTGTATATTTTGCACCGAAGAGATATGCTGATCCGTGTGGATAGTTTTAATATATTCCACTGGATCGCCAAATAAAACAAGATCGGTTACCTCTTTATCAAGCCCGGATTCCTTCATGCGGTTTTGAATAGCGATAAGCCGCTGGGGCGATTCCGGTGATGATTGGTGTTCCAGATAGCGGTCATCATAGATATACCCGGTTTTATTATTTCTTGAGGATTTTGCGTATACGAAAAAAGGAAGGGTATGCGCGACTACTATACCTTCGGCACAAGCAGCTAGAAAATCTCTACGACTTTTATATATTTTGACCATAGATATGCTCCCCACACTGGGGTAGATTCCCGCCTAAAACTTGCATGAATGACACTTTCAGTTGGATACTAATTAATCTATACTATTTTGGAAGTGTGTGGTTTCATTTCTCTATATAAATATCAGGCCAGCGATCATTTCCGGTATGAAATGTCAACCGAACTGCCTGCTTTACATCGGTCCCCCGTTTCCAGATATAGACTTCGTAATCGTAGATATCATGATCATGTCCTTTTTCAGTGGCACACCAGACCATCCACTTCCCTTCCCTATCAAACTTTGGGAAATACTCATGTGAACGGCGTCCCGGCAGATCCATCAACCTGAGATTTTTTATTTTGGTGATTTTCTCAATTGGTTTACCGTCATTTAATTTCTGCGCAAGCACTTCAGATGGTGCTGAGGTTCCTCCATTTCCCGTAGGATTCATGCGGTATATCTCATCACTTGTCGGGAACCAGTCTATCTGGCAACCACCACCGGTCTTGTACCACTCTTTTTTCTCAATATGCCATATCCCTGTTTCACGCGATGAGCCCCGTAAAGTTGTAGCCAGATATTTACCGTCAGAAGAGAGATTAGGCTCCTGCACTATCGTACCTTTTTTAATACTTGCACTGCCATCAAGTATCAGTGTTTCTTCCTGGGATTCCAGGGCCATCTGAAACACTTTTTCACCTCTGGCAAATACAATACTCTTTCCATCAGGCCGCCAGGTTCCCCAGCAGGCATTCTCAACAACTTTTTTCTCATCCGCCCCGTCAACGCCAACAGTCCAGATGTCCCATTTATCATAAAATTTGGCGTCAGTTTCCGGCACCCAACCGCTCTTGCTCCTCGTAAACAGCACCTGCTTGCCGTCAGGCGAGAACCGCGAGAACCAGTCCACGCTGTTACTTTTTGTCAATGCCTTCTTATCGGTGCCATCCGCATTCATGATCCAGATATCATGCTTGCTGTTTGCCCGTGAGGTTGACCATACAATGGTACCCGTGAGTGTACCTTTAAATGCCTCTAGAGCTTTCTTTTCCTTCCCGGATATTTTCGCCGGTGAGCCGATCGGTGCTTCCTGGGCTGAAAGCAGGGTGATGCATCCTAAGAGAGTTACTATTGCTTTCTTCATATTTCACTCCTTTAATTTGATTTTACTTAATACTATTATATTTTGACCCCCTCCCACCTTTGGTGGGAACCTCTGGCAGGGGTTAGGCCAATTGCCTTGGGCAATTAAGATATTTTTCGATCGTTTTAATTACTGTTCCAAAATTATTTAAAACGTCATAATTTTTTATCCGAATTATAAAAACATCATACACCGAAAGTGTTTCAGTTTTTTTCAGATCATATGCCTGCTGTTTGTCATGAATAGGACCGTCAACTTCAACTGCAAGTCTTTTTGAAGGACAGTAAAAATCCACAATATAATGATCTATGATTTTTTGACGAATAAATTTTAACTCATGATTACGCAAATAGGAATTCCATTGTTTTAATTCTGCTGGGGTTGGATTCTTACG
>JAUVGS010000442.1 GCA_030593665.1 Chitinivibrionales bacterium
AGGTACGTATTCAGAAATCCAGCTTTATTTAACAGAAACTAATTATTTTTTAACTATGCCTCTATTAGAATTACAAAACATATCAAAATCATACAGGAACCACTTTTGGAACAGGGCGGTTCCTGCAATAACCGACCTCTCCTTTTCTGTTCCTGAGTCGGGTATAACCGGATTTATAGGACCCAACGGGGCGGGTAAAACAACGAGTATAAAAATTCTGATCGGGCTTCTTAAGCCGACAAACGGTTACGCCTCCATTCGTGGTATTCCTTCAGATCTGTCGGGATCCAGGCGCAACGTTGCATTTGTCTCGGAGCAGCCCTATTTTTACCACCATCTCACTGCACGGGAATCGCTCACCTTTGTTTACAAGCTCAACAAGTATCCTCCGGACAGGTTGAATACAGAAATCGACCGGGTATTACAAGCGGTCCGACTCACCGCAATTGGTGACAAAAAAATCAACACCCTTTCCAAAGGTATGCAGCAGCGGTTGAATATGGCCCATGCGCTTCTGGGCGATCCGGACATCTATATCTTTGACGAGCCCATGAGCGGCTTGGATCCGCTGGGCAGGCGGCTGTTTCGTGACCTGTTCCGCGATCTCGCAAAAAAAAACAAATGCGTCTTTTTCAGCACCCATATCCTTGAAGATATCGAGCTGCTGTGTGATCACGTCATTGCTCTTGACAAGGGCAAAAAAGTGTATGCGGGTCCCCTCAGCGAATTGCTTGCCCGAAACACTGCCGGTACCGAGATTCGTATCACCACTCTACCCAAAAATAGTATTACCGAACTCCGTGATCAGGGATATGAGATAACCGCTGTTGATGAACATACACAAATCATTTTTATCCCTGTCGAGAAAGATGTCCACTCCTGCCAAAAATTTCTGTATGAGAAAAATATCTTTCCGACGGCAATAACACAGCGGGCCGGTTCCCTTGAGTCAATTCTCTACAGCAATGGAGAGGAACAGGCATCATGAAAACAATAAGCATTATAGCCATCAACACTTTCCGGGAAACAATCAGAAATAAGGTACTGTATAACATCCTGCTTTTTGCCGGTATTATAATTGTGCTGTCAATATCCTTCGGCGAATGGTCGGTGTTTGCGCGTGTGCAGGTTATGCAGGATTTCGGCCTGGCCACCATGTCGTTAAGCGGCCTGCTTCTTGCAGTCTTTATCGGTGTAGCCATGCTGGGTAAAGAGGTGACGAGCAAAACCGTCTATATGATGGCTTCAAAGCCAATCACGCGCAGCTCGATAATTATCGGTAAATATACCGGCCTTTGTTTAACCCTGTGTATCAACTTTTTGCTCATGTCAATCTTCTTCTTCGGGGCGCTCCTCTTCATTGGCGGGACAATTCATCTCAAGCTTATTTCCGCAGTGCTTCTTACTATGGTTGAGATGGGAGTAATTGTATCGGTCGCCTTGCTGTTCTCGACTATTACCACGCCGACGCTTTCTGCTGTCTTCACCATCGGTTTTTATCTTGCTGGCCATTTTAACGACCTGGTCGGCATTGAAACTTTAGACCGGTCAAAAGCCCTGCTAAAACCACTATTGAAAATTCTTTACTATGTGTTACCCAATCTGGAACATTTTAATATCCGCACACCGGTTATATATGACCTGCCGCTTTCCGGCGAGTATGTTTTCTTTGCCGTGGTTTATGGTTTGTTATATATCGTGCTCCTGCTCTCTCTTTCTTGTGCGCTCTTTGCAAAAAGGGACCTGTAAATGAAAAAAGGGCTCGTAAGCTTTCTGATCATCCTTGCCGGTGCAGTTATATATACTTCACTCTTTGCAACGCAGCAGAAACTCACGAGCCTGAAGGATGATTCCTGGCTCAGAGAACGCACGTCCTATCTTCCCGGGACAGAAACAATCAAACCCTATCTGCTCGGTTTCTCAACCACCTATGCCAATTTTCTCTGGATACGAACCATGCTCTATTTCGGCGAGCACTATCAAACAGATAAGGATTATACCTGGCTGGTTACTATGGTGGACATGGTTACCAGACTGAATCCCCATTTCTATCCTGCCTATGAGTTCGCCGGGGTCATGATCCCTTCACTCAATGACAATCCTGACGCTGCCCGAATTATCCTGAACCGTGGTATTACCCATTTTGGTACTACCAGATATTCTCTTCCCTTTTATCTCGGCTGGCTCTATTATGATAAATATAAAAATTATGAGCAGGCTGCACAATTTCTTGAACTCGCCTCACATTCTAAGAATGCACCGCCCTTCTATGCCGCTCTTGCCGCCTCATTTTATACAAATGCAGGGAAAAAAGACTATGCACTGCAATTCCTTTACACTGCTTACTACTCTTCTGAAAATCCTGCTGTTAAGAATATGGTAAGGAAAAAGATTCAGGCATTGGGCGGGGATGTTCCCGAGGAGCCAAAAGAGGTATTACCAGAGAAAAAAAACGGTTCTTAAATTTTAACAAGTTTAAATTCTATAATATCTATTAAAGCACCTGGATTAATATTTTCACCAATTTGATTAATATAATGTTGGAAATTTTCCGCTATATCATATATTATCTTTTCTTCTTCGTCTATAACTTCCTTTTTTGTTAATTCACGAAGGTTTTGAATATTTGATATGCTTAGATAGTTAAGAATAGTGGCAGTAATTACAACAAGAACTATGAAAATAAGTATTAGCCTCTTGTGTGATTTGTGATATAT
Organism: Chitinivibrionales bacterium; assembly: GCA_030593665.1. Next base: position 2,718 of record JAUVGS010000442.1, read on the forward strand.
TTTCATTGAAATAT
>JAUVGS010000363.1 GCA_030593665.1 Chitinivibrionales bacterium
CTTCAGCTTTGTCGATTTCCTCCTGCGGATGCGCATAATCCTGCAGTTTACCTTCAAAGTATTGCCTGTATCCTGAAAGGTCCATAAGTCCGTGACCGCTGAAATTAAACAAAATAACCTTCTCTTTCCCCTCTTCTTTGGCCTTTTTTGCTTCCTGAATAACTGCTGCTATCGCATGACTGGTTTCGGGAGCGGGGATAACGCCTTCAGTGCGTGCCCACTCAACAGCAGCGCCGTAACATTCAAGCTGGTGTATGGCCCGGGGTGTTAACAATCCTTCCACGATAGCGGCACTGACAAGCGGCGCCATACCGTGATAGCGCAGACCGCCCGCATGAATCGGCGGCGGTACAAAGCTGTGGCCAAGGGTATGCATCGGTGCCAGCGGTGTGGTACAGGCAGTATCACCAAAATCATAGGCATAGATACCACGGGTCATGGTCGGGCAGGATGTTGGTTCAACCGGAATAATGTCAATTTCAGCGCCGTTAATCTTATCATATACAAAGGGGAATGCAAGGCCGGCGAAATTACTGCCGCCGCCTGCACAGCCTATTATCACATCCGGTGTTTTTTCACCGATTTTTTCCAGTTGTTTCTTCGCTTCAAGGCCGATAATTGTCTGATGAAGCAATACATGGTTCAAACAGCTTCCGATGGAATATTTTGTCTGCCCGGATTCATCGGCAACAGCAGCTTCAATAGCCTCGCTGATAGCCATACCAAGGCTTCCCGGCGTGTCGGGGTACTTTTCATTGAACGACCTGCCGCTCTGCGTTTCGTTCGTTGGACTTGAAACACATTTCGCTCCCCAGGTTTCCATCATGATTTTGCGGAACGGTTTCTGGTCAAAACTGATTCGTACCATAAACACTTTACATTCCAGACCAACCAATGCGGTAGCAAAACTGAGTGCACTCCCCCACTGTCCCGCGCCGGTCTCCGTGGTAAGTGTTTTGGTGCCGAATTGTTTATTGTACCATGCCTGAGTTACCGCGGTATTCGGCTTATGACTTCCGGGAGGAGAGGCCCCTTCATCCTTATAATAAATCTTCGCTGGTGTATCCAGAGCTTTTTCAAGATAGACCGCACGTTTCAGCGGTGCCGGACGCCAGCGATAGAGTAATTGCAGCACTTCATCAGGGATATCGATCCATCTCTCAGTGCTGTATTCCTGTTCAATCAGGTTCATGGGAAAAATCTTTGCCCACCCTTCTGGTGGTACTATAGAACCATCAGCAGGGCTAAGAGGTGGCTGCAACGGCGATGGAAGATCCGGTGCAAGGTTATACCACTGTCGTGGAATCTCAGATTCATCTAAAAAAACTTTCACGTCACTCATATTATTCCTCCTTATGAAAAAAAGATGATTAGAAAAAAAATCATTCAGCGTTTATCGATAATTTTATTTACTACAGAATTTTTATCTCTCAGTATTTTCGCCCCGCGTGTTATCTTACACAGGCTGATTCCCAGTCTTGATGCTATTTCCCTCTGGGGCACACCCTTTTTAAGCATCTTCATAAGCTGCCAGCGAAGGGCAAAATCTTTCCGCTCAGCTTCTGTAAATATCTCATTAAAAAATATTCTCATGGTTCGAATGGTATCAATACGCGCGAATGCTTTTACAAGTTCATATACGCTCGGTTCCATAGGGCATACCTCTCGGAAGGTTTCTATACAAAGAAACAATATAGTTTCTGGAAAATGATAAACGGAAAAGAATACATCTAATACATGGAGTCATCTCAGCAACTAATAAAATTTTTTTGAAATGTTTTGGAAGATATAATCTTTAAACGGGGAACACGTGTGAATGGTTACCTCAAATGCAACATTCTCATACTCGCTGCTATCCCGGCGTGCAACCTGATTTGTATAGTATCTACAATATTCCCTCATCAAACACAAACTCAGGGTTGAGCTGTTTAATCTCGTGGACAATATTTAATAATTTCTGTTTCAGTTCAAAGGAAGTTTTAGTTTTGTACTCCTTAAATAATGCTAAAAACGTATCAATTTTTTCCTTATATTTGCTCTTATCCAGAGCGCGCATAATATTCTTTTGTAAATGGTAAAAACTGCCGGTGGTAAGACGCTCAATAAAATTAAAATAGTCACCCGAAGCTTTACGAACAATTATCGCAATCTCCTTAATCTGATGTGCCAGGGCATAGAGTACCTGTACCAGTGTCTCATGCGTACCACGTAAATGCCCGAGTGCGCTTGCAGCGAAATTATAATATTGTGCAATCCGCGGCTTAATATCCTCGTGTGACATAACCCGGTCATGATAGGAACCGTCATGGTGAAAGCCGAGAAAAATAGAATCGTACACAAGGCCAAAATCTGCATTGTCCTTGTAAACGACATATTCATTTCGTAAGCCGGGGTGCTCATTGATATATTTACGAACATCTATATCAAACGGAGACAAATAGGGTTTTCCACCGAAATCAAATTTTGAAGATAAAACAGAACGAAGAAGATTTGCCAGATACATATTAACCTCTTCATCATAGGCATTCTCACCGGTTTCCATATGCAGGTTAATTCTGGCTTTTAACAGGTGATCAAGAAAAAAGTAGAGTGATTCTTCATTCTCAGCAGCTTTAATGTCATAATAGGTCGTAATGATCTTGCTCTTCTTCTTACCCATATTGATCCTCCTTTCATCAATACAGCCTCTGCTTTAATTATACCATAAATATCGGAATAATTTAAGCGCTTTATTAGAGTTAATTTTTTGTTTTATAACAAGTTAGAAATAAATAGATAGATTTGGCTTTCTAATTCTTTTAATTTCAATTTGTTACATATTATCGCAATTCGATGGAGAAATTGCTCTTGCGAGTATTTTTAAAAAGTCTTCTGCCTGAAAAGGCTTCTAAATAACACCCGGTCCTCCTTCTTAAAAAACATTCCGGGTATCAGCATTTATACTATTTCCCGACTTTTGCAATTACCTCAGTTAACTTGCTGTCATTTCAATACACCAACATGCAAATAACTGTTCTACAGAATTCAACATTCGGTTCTACACTTTTTCGACCTTTTATTTTAAATTAGTACCTTAGAAATAATTATCTGCCATTTCTACCCTGAAGGGCATAAGAGATACTAAGAAATACCCTGAAGGGCACTGTGTAAATTTCCAAGAATCTCTATCAAGGGGCACAGGGTGCCCTTCAGGGTAGAAAATTATTTCGTGAAGGTACTTACTTGCAGTTTATCTGCGTTAGGGCGTCTTTTG
>JAUVGS010000148.1 GCA_030593665.1 Chitinivibrionales bacterium
CTTCAGCCTGTGCAATGTCTTTGAAGACCTGCATTTCCTTTCCGCGAAAATCTTCAAAAGCACCAGCCATCCGTCCCAATCCAAAAAGCAGTTCATCACCAGCAACTAATGCACGCCGCCCCAGCTTATCACCATATTCAGCCATACGACTAACCAATCCCCTTAGTTCGTTTGGGCTCGGATTGAAACTTGCCTTGCAGCCATCAATAAGAAGAGGTACATTCCGGGGACAAGCGGGATCTTTCAAGCCTTGGTCCAGGACTGCAAGAAACTCTTCAGGTGTATGCTCTCCATCCATGGCAACTATAAGAAAATTACCGGAAAGTTTGTATGTCCCGGGCATTATAACGTTACCTCCCTCACAGATAATACATACTTCAATTCCTTTATCAGTATTATACTATATACACAATAACAATTCACCAATAATGCTATAATAATTCGTAATAGATATAAATCCTTTGGAACTTTCTTCCGTTTGAATTGTCTAAAAAAGTAATCCGGTTCTATTTATCTTTTATCAGGGAGGGATCGATGAGTGGTCGAAATACACCTATTGTATGCACATGTGTACTATTCTGTTTCCTTATCCAGGGAAATTTGTTTAACACAGCCTTTGCAGTTTCTCCTAAAAAACCCGAAGCCATCTCAAAGGACACACGAGAACAACTGTCCCAGGTCAGGCTGCGCTATGAACGGCTGCTTGAGAAGTGTACCGATACCCTGAGCGAACGGTGTGCAGACATCCTCTTTGATCTTGCAAAGATTTACTACGATATCCAGCGTGATGCATATGTACAGGAACTAAACACCTTTGAAAGGGAGATCGAAGCATGGGAGAGGCGTCCGAAAGGAGAAAAACCGGTGCACCCGATACCCGATTACACCCGCTCTTTAGAAACGTATCTCAGACTCATCGAGGAATACCCGGCCCTCCCCCGAATTGACCAGGTGTATTACCAGGTGGGTAATCTGTACATGTTACGCGGCGAAGTTGACAGCTCAAAGAATACTTTCCAAAGTATCCTTACTAAAACACCGAATAGCAGAATCGTATCTGCCGCACATTTTCGTACTGCTGATTTCTGTTATATGAATAACCATTTTAGAGCCGCTCTCAAACATCTGAACCTGATAATACAGAACGATGTTACTGCCGAAACATGGGAAATGGCTCTATACCGTAAAGGTGAATGCTATCAGCACCTGGCAGAATTAGATCGTGCAATTGAACATTTCTTTGACTATGTCGAAAAATGCGATGCGGGAGTCTATGTACGGCAGGAACTCCGTGAAGAAGCTCTTGAAAATATGGCGGCTGCATTTGCGGATATGCCTGACGGAGCATCGGAAGCAGTTGCTTTTTTCAATACATACCGGGACAGACCCTATGAAGCGCAACTTCTGTATACTATCGGGATGAAAAACAGAAACCATGGGCAATATGAGCAGGCAGTAATCTCATTGCAAACAGCTTTAAAAAAACATCCGTGGTATATCGATGCACCTCAGGCACACTACTCTATTGTCGAATGTCTGGTTATCAAGAAAAAGTACGAAGAAGCTAATAATCAAAGAATAAAACTGGTTAAGAAATACATGCGGGGTAACCGCTGGTATTCCAAGAACAGGAGAAATAAACAAGCTGTTGCCTTTGCAGAGGAATACTCGAAAAAAGCACTCGGTGCTATAGGAATACAGTTCCATGCAGAAGCACAGAAAAAACGGCAGCGATCCCTTTATGAGCAGGCACTCAAGTATTATACCAAATTTACCGATGCTTTCCCCGATGACAAATGGAAAACATATGAGTATCGGTACAATATGGCTGAAATCTATACTGAATTAAAACAGTATAAAAAAGCAGCGTATCTATACTGGCAGACCGCAACAGAAGATATATCATCCTCTCCGCCGCGAAAACAGGAAGATATTGATGAACATCTCTATGATGACCCGACAGAACTGGAGAAGGAAAGAAAGAAGCGCACAACGACAAAAGGAAAGTTTACATTTTCACCGGCAGATGCGGGTAATAATGCGATCGTGGTTCTTAATAAATTGCGTAATCAAATACAGACAGTACAACATCTTTCCGAAAAGGAGGCCTTTTACATTCCGATAACCCAGGAAATACTTAAACTATGTGTTGCCTTTCGTAAACTATTCCCATCACACCCGAATACGCCGAAGGTTATCTATCTCAGTGCAACCATACGATATAATGCGACAGCCTATGAAGATGCTTTAAAAGACTTTTCAATTATTGTAACCGACTATGCATCATCTGAGGTTGCAAAAAATGCAGCTAAAATGATTGCAAAAACATTCACCATGGTGGAAAAATATGACTGGGCATTAACCGAATATCGTGAACTGTTGCTGCCGGCAAAACCGGAAACAAAAGAATATAAGGAGATTATTGACCTGGCTGCCGGAGTATTGTACAAAAAGGCTGAAAGAGAACGTAACTACCTGCTCTATTCAAAAGCTGCTGCGATATTTACCTCAATCGCTCATGAGTTTCCCGAAAGTAATATAAGTGACCGCGCCTTGTTTGACGGTGCCGCTTGTTATGAAAAAGCCGGTCAATTCGACATTGCCGCACAAACTTTTCTGGCACTTCCAAAGCAATTTACCCGATCACCATTACGCGAAAAAGCGTTTTTTCGCGCGGCAGAGAGTTACAAAAAAATAGACCAATGGGATAATGCCGCATCTACATTTGAAAAAAGCGCCAAAACTATTACAAAGGCAGATTATGCCATTCCCGGCTTTTCATCAGCCGCTCAATGCTACGAGAAGATAAAAAATTTTACACGTGCGGGAAGTATGTACGAACAGCTGGCAGACCGGTATCCTGCAGATTCGCGGGCACCGCTCGCATTGTACAATGCAGGGCTGATGTACCGGCAGGGTAAGGAGTATGACAGGGCAGTTCAAACGTATCAGGCACTTATCAAACGATATTCCACTCATGAGTATGCAAATGACGGAGCTTTTGCAATCGGTAGCTTTTACCGGAAAGCAGAAAAGATGCATGACGCTGCTGCCGCATTTATGGCTTACGGGTCACGGTATCCACAGGACAGCAAAGCAATTGTGGCTTATAATAAAGCAGGCATGATCTATTATCAGTCGGCAAAACTTTCGGAGGCAAAAAAATCATTTTATGCCGCAGTCGCTGCTTATCCGCAATCCAAAACAGGGAATGACACGGAGCTGGCCCTGGCACAATATATGATCGGCGAGGTATTTCATCACGAATGCAATGTGATACCATTAACCGGTGGTTCAGTGAGGGTTGTTCGGAATAACTTAAAACGCAAAACCGCCCTGCTGGAAAAAGCTTTAAAACACTATGCCCTGGCAATTAAAACCGGCGTTCGTACATGGGTGCTGAAAGCAAACTATCAAATAGGAATGTGCTTTGTCCATTATGCAGAAGATGAAAAGAACCAGCAGATATTCGCGAAAAGCAAACAGGAAAGAATGGCCACGAGAATAGAAATATTAAAAAATCTCGAAAAATATTACCATGAAGCACAAAACAAATTTACCTGGAATGTACAAAAAGGAAAGAAAGGTAAAATCTCAGATACCTCTATTGATCCCTCTGCTACCATGTTCATTCAGATGGCATATATGCAGGGACAGTTGTTTGAAGAGATAGCCGCGATGATCGAAAACGCCTCCGTTCCTGGGGATTTGAATGCTGAGGAGCGTGAACGCTATCAGGAGATGGTTGAGGAAAACGTCCTCAAGATCCGCGATGAAGCTTTAAAACGGTATGAACGTGGCGTCAGTATTGCACGTAAACTGGATATCGACGACAATTCGAAGATAGAAATTGTTCTCACGCGTATCTGGGAAATCAATCCCATTTCAGAGGTGCTGTTTGAAGGGCCGACAGCCTGGTCACCACCGTCGCGATTTAAAAAAAGTAATGACAGCACGAAGAAAGGTTCTACTGACAGTATGCGTAATCCGTGGAATGACTCAACGAATGACGAGTTGCAGTAAACAGGGAAATGGGATAGTGGAGTACTGGGATATTGGAGTGATGGGATGATATAATAATAAATAAATATTTTTCAGAACACACCTGCGTGTCATGCTGAGCACTGAATACCACAGTTGGTATGTTTTCAGTCGAAGTATGACAGGCACATTATTTCAGGGACACTATACTATAGCTAATTCACCTCAGACGAAACCTCTTCATCACACTTCTCAGCAGCAGGTGGGGGCAGCTTATTCCCCTTCACCACCGCTATAAAATTCTGAAGGAAATCAAGGTCAATAATTGCAGTGGAAATCAGGAGCACACCGATAAAATAAATCCATCCATTGTCGGAAAAAAGGCATAATGATGCAACGAAAAGAATAGCGGCAAGCCGTGTAACAGGTTTCTTGTTGTCCTTAAAAAGCGAAACCAGTGCAAAAACTAACGCTGCAACTAATAATATGCCGGCCAGCATTTCAATAAATGATGCCGGTAGTATTCTTTCAAGCATTACCATAAACACCCCTTTGTTGAAAGTATTCGATACTGAAGGATTTACCTCTGTTTTGAATATAATTCAGGTGGGAATAAATTATCTAATTAAGGTTAAAAAATCAGACACTATTTGGATGTATTTAAAATTGCGTTAACCACCGCAAGGACCAGCGAAGAGTCTTCCGGTATCTGCTCCATCAGTTCAAAACACTTGTAGGCGATGTTCTCATAGGAGAGATAGACATCCTCTTCCTGAAGCAGGAGATCAACATAGCGTATCGTTCTATCAATAAGTTTATTATTACTCGGCCTGACCCAGGTCATAATATTCCGCTCATATCGTCCCAAACGCCCCATCACAAGTGTAGAATGCATGTTAAGAATCATTTTCACTATCAGATGTTCAAATAGCGAGTTACGTTTTATCGGTAAAACCTGTTTCTTATCTTCAAGTTCAAAACAGATACCTTTTTCGGTCCGGTATATTTTAAAATGGTGGTGTTGAGCATTATGAGTTCGTTTCTTCCGTAAAGCAAGTAACTTCTTACTAAAATCAAACCCTTTTAATCTGTCATGTGATGCTATGTCATGGATATCTTCCCATTCCAACGTTCTCGGTTCCCTGCGGAGGAGCATTTGCCAGGCAGCACTACTATTTTTTGCATCGGGAAACACGATATAACACAAAGAGATGGGTGAATTCGGGTCAAGGCTGTTTTCAAACGGATGCAGGCTGAATGTCGGAGATCGCTCAGTCGTATCGGTCAATATTGTAATACCGAAATGGGGTTCAACATCATAGAGGAGATACTCCCCTTTCTGGTAATATCCCGATTCTTTTTTTATAAAATCTTCAAGGAATGCAGCATTGGTACTCTGATACACAGAAATGAACCCATCTATTATTTCTGAAATATCAGCGGGTGTATTATAATTAAACAGGCTAATACCTGCGACTGCCATGAGCACGGTAGACGCCTGCATTCGTGTACTGCCGGTAATAGCCATGGGTCCCACATCACAATTAACCTTGATTACATTTTTGTCTTCAATGACCCGCCTTGATCGCCTGACCGCCTGGCAGAGTATATCATCCGGATTACAATACAGGAAACAGGGCTTGTTCGATGATAATCGTGCTGCGGTTTCTGTTGCGCCGATCACAAACGGTGTTTCTCCCCCTTCAGTACAACTTATTAATAAATCACCATCAATAAATCCCATCTCAAATAATTGTTTCACACCAAAGAGTACATAATCCTCAAAATTTTCTATCGAATTAATTAACGCGACATCACCACCTGCCATAAATGCACGGACTTTATCTGCAATACCCTTATCCTGATATCTCTCCCGCCATAATGTTTCAA
>JAUVGS010000054.1 GCA_030593665.1 Chitinivibrionales bacterium
CCCTTCCTCCGGATATAGCCGCTTCGAACCAGTCGCTCATACTGCAGATATAACGATTCACAGGGAGGAACTCCAGGCAAATCTGCTTGCGGTTGTTCCTGAGGATATATTCCTTGCAACGCTGCCGCTGTATCTCAGTGAAGATAGCGGTGATTCATTTGTTACGATATATGGTAACGAAGAATATTACATCATTGGTGTGACTGTTCAGAGAAGTTTAACCGCAGTATTTCATATGGTACCCGGATCTTCTGAGAAATTAGCTGGACATATTACGAGAATTCAGCGATACTGGGACATGCGATTTAAATCAACTGTTTTTCCCGATACAATTGTTACTGTCGGTGAGATCGAATATACACCTGATTCCTCTTTTGAAAAACCACCGTTACGTGTTGCAGAAGCGGAGAATGAAATTGCCCGTCTGAGAGCTATGGGAACTGCACTGGCGCAGAATGAGGAAACCGTGCCGCTGTTCTCCGGCCAGACTCCGGAAGCATCATTCAGGAAAGCACGTTCCTGGTTGTATGGTATCTCTGCAGGACTTGTTGTTACAGGATTGATTGCAGCAGCACTTTACACAGGTTTGAATTACTGGTTTTATAAAAAGAAATTGGCTTATGAGAAAGAGTATCAACATATCATAGGGTACAACAAAGAGATTAAGAAACTCACTGATAGAAACAATGAAATAGCGGAAACAATACTTCGGTTGGAGAATACCTTTTCCAGACGAACCCTTTGGGGAAAATTTCTGCATGAGATCGGTGAAAACAGACCTGAAGATCTCTATTTTGAACGGTTTGGTTCAGAACCGGTAAAAGGCAATTCACAGGCAATCAAAATTGCTCTCATGGGATGGACACCAAAGGAGCTGAGTGTGACTACCTTTATTGCCACACTGCAGAAGATGCCCTATGTAACACAGATAACCCTGTCTTCTATGGAACGTAATAAAACGAAGCGTTCAATTTATGGATTTAAGATTATATGTACACTACTGTTAAACGAACAATAGAGAAAGAATTACTCCCGTTCACGGCACTGGCACTGGCTGTATGTGTACTCACGGTTCTGGTGCGCTATGCAATTGTACCGGGCTGGCAGCGAAATGCTTCCATGCGAAAGGAAGTGATGAAATATAAGACGCTTGTCAGCCGTGATACCGAGTATGATGAGTTAAAAAATGCGATACGGGGAAAGCTGAAATCTCTTGAGGAAAAACATACTGAACTTACCCAGGGACTCGCTGACCCGCAGGATCTTTCCGGCCTTCTTCAGATGATTTTTGATAAGGCCTGGGATGTGGATATCCGTTTTGACAAAACCATTCCGCAGCCGGAAGTCCGCGGAACCGATTATATTCACTACCCCGTTCTTCTTGAAATGACAACATCATACAATTCATTAGGCAAGTTTGTCACCTCATTGGAACGTATACCCCAGATTGTTCGGGTAGAGCGGGTAGCTATCACGGCATTGAATGATGAATCTATTCATGCCAGAGTACTTATTACCTGTTTTTTAAGTTTGCAATAATAAGGCAGCCGGATGAAACAGAAACAAGCTATACAGTACAGTTTAATGGGTATTACACTTATACTTCTTATAGTGTGTTGCGTTAATAGTGTGCAGATAATTACCGCACTTACTTCAACGAATGATAAAAATGCGGAACAGGGACAGGAGATAAAACTTAAAGGATTTGAATTGGTTGATAAAGCATTGCAAACAAAAACAAAAGCCTATACGTTTACCTTTAAGGGGTCATTTGATTCACCATTCCGAAAAATCAGCGGTGTTACCCGCAGAAAACGCAGCGGCGGAAAACCAAAACCGGTGTATAAAAAGCTGTTTCTTAAAGGAACGTTAATAAAAGATAATGCACTTGCAATTATAGAAGATGAAGATGGCAAGACATTTATCTGTAAAGCAGGGGATCGTGTCCATAACCGGTTGGTTGCGAAGATAAAACCGGATATGGTAACCATCCGTGATAACGGCGGGACAACTGTCCTGAAAGTTAAAGAAAAATAATGATTAACTATCTGTTCGGTATCCGATTACTCCGATGGCATTTATGTTGCAGAAATTTATCACGATAATCAACACACAAAAAGGATCCGCACTTTATATCGTCCTGGTTTTTTCAATTGTTACCCTCGCAACCGCTTCGATTTATGTTGTTCATCAGATGAATTTTGCTACACAATCCCGAAAAGATCCTGCAAAGTTGCAGGCGCTGCTGAATGCCCGGTCAGGGATCTGGTATGGCCTTGCATTACTTGACAGGGAAGTTGACCTGAAGAAATCCCGCATCGATAGTACCGATACGACAATGACCGCTGCATTATTCGGTGAAGACATGTTTACAAGTGTTCATGAATTAAATGATGAATCTCAGGAAGCGGAAGCGCAGGAAGTGTCATTGGTTTTATCTAATACGCCGGTTTCGGTGAGCTTGATGGATGATATAATTACCTTCACCTACTATTTACAGCCTTCAAGTTACTTCCGTATTCTTGAGTCCACGGGAACGTATCGTGATTTCGAAAAGAAAGTGGTGACTACCATTGCATCCAATCCGTTTGCTTCACCGGATACGGTCCTGTTCCTTCATACGCAGGGTAATCCGGATGGGTTCGGGAGTGTTGACGGCAGAGTTTCTTTTCTTACTCAGAGTATTGACAGTTCAGACAGCCTTGAACGAAAACGATTCTATGTTGACAGGGAGGAGGTGCGCAGGATTGTTGATGAGTTCCAGGAGGCGCTTGTCGCAATAGGAGACTCTGCGATACCGGATGCCCCGTTAACGGTACTGTATAACGATGATTTTGCAGATATCCCGGATACCGTATATGGCCCGCTTTTTATTGATGGCTCAAGCCGTGATTTGCGTTGGAAAACGAAACGGACGATTTGTATTCTGGAAGAACTGCAATTGACCGGGGATATTGTTATTGAGGATGTTACCTTTGTCGTCAAGGGTGATATAAAAATCCTTGATAATACGGTACTGAATTCGGTTGAACTCTTTACCGCATCACGAATTTTCTTTGCCGGTGAATCACAGTTTCGTGGGAATGTAATGGCTTGTGGTGATGTGGAAATCTATGAACAGGCCACAATATCGGGCAAGAGTATTATTATAACAGCAGGATTATCTGAAAAATCAAAGAGTACCCTGAAAAAAAAGACTGAAGAGCCAGTACCTACTGCCATGAATGCTGCAAAGACGCCAAACCTTGAAGAGCAAAAGAATGAAGAAAAGGAGAAAAAGAAAGTGTATTCGCTTTATGTCAGGGATCAGGCGATTGTAGACGGTGTACTTATTAACCTGTCAAAAACATTCGGTATCTCTACGGATGTCGAGACAATTATCAGCGGGGTGCTGTGGGCTACGGGAAAAGTGTGTCACCGTGGCAGGATGAAGGGCGTTATAAAAGCAAAAGTACTCGTTGATGAAGGGGATCCCGGTACTACTGCGGGAAATGTTCTGACAGGAACGATTAAGGAATTGGAATCTATCAGTTCCTATTATCTGCCCTATTTTATAGGTGAACCAAAACTTATTGAATGGAAAGAGTTGTAATGACAATGGCGTTGAAAAAGAAACAAATATGAACGGGGAAAATAAACGGCGTCACTGTGCTTGAAGTGCTGCTTGCCATTGTTATTCTGAGTATTGTGTCGGTTGTTGTGTGGCGTTTTGTTGCGGCGGGTGACAGGTTGTTCGGGCGGAATATGCTTATTGAGAACGCTGCCCAGGTTGCTCGTAATGCGGCTGAAGCGCTCAAAGCGCAGGCTCCCGGAATTGAGATGATTGAGGAGAGTGAATATGAGACTTCGATGGGCGGAAGATCGTTTGTTGTAAAGAGGAAAGTACTTGAAGCAGAAACGATAGATACACTTATCAGCAAATATCCGGTAAAAGCGATCACCTTAGAGGTCTTTGAAAGCTATGATGAAGATTACAATTTGCCTGTAAAGCCCTTAATCAGTTTTAAGTATATTCAGGGGTATAATGTGAAATAGATTTACTATATCGTCCGAACGTCAATTGTTTGAAAAATGGTAGCCGTTCACGGCTTGAAATCGAAAATTAGAAATTATAAACTTTTTGTGTAGAAATTGGGAAAAACATGAAACTTGTATATGAATTGGATGTTTATAAGTTGGCAGAAGAGTTGTCGGATATGATCCGGTACGATTTTGGTACGTGGAACAATAAAGTACAAAAGCATGAATATCAAATTTCCAATTTCAACGTTCTTTGAACGTTTACATAAAATGTATTTGAAAGAGAGTATAAAAACGAAACGTAATCATGGTATGACCATAATTGAACTTATGGTTGCGATGGCTATGACTGCCATCGTTGTGAGTATTATAGCAGCGGTATGGATTAATTTCACCCGGCATGTCGTTGAACAACGCAGAAAGAGTATCCTGCATGCTGAGCTAAGGCAGGTACTTGAGGGAATTAGCTCACAGGTAAGACGCTCGCCTGCGGTTCTGGCATGTCATTCAACAGGGATTACCTATGTATCGCCCAATAATGGTGATACTATTGTTTATGAGTATTATGCTGATGAATTGTTTAAAAATGACCTGCCGGTGACTCTTATTTCGAAGGATGCATTTATACACAATTTTAGTATCGATGAATCTGACCCGGCAGAAGACGGGTCTGATATTATTCTTCTTACCATTTCATTAACGATTGCTGATGATTTTGGCAATCAGGCCGGTATCAGGTCACAGGTCGCTGCCAAAGTGATTGATGTATATGCGGAGGATGAAGATGATGAATTAAGCGGGTGGAATTTTTAAGGTAACCGTTTGCAGGTTCAGGGTTCAAGGTTGAAATCTAAAATCCAAAATCAAAAATCTAAAGAGTGTTTACAGACTCAAGCATCATAATAGCAAATTATTAATAATACCTTTCATTTTAAATAAAAATCCCTTAATTTATAAGTAACCGTAATAATGAAGAAGGTCGCATTAAATACCTGTTCAGGAAATATATTGAAATCAGATAAATCTCTTGGTATTCAGCAAGGCAGAATAATCATCTTTTCCGCTGCTTCCGGCGCAGGGAAGACAACGATTCTTGATCACCTCAGACGTGTCATGCCCGATCTGGTCTATTCTATTTCCGCAACAACCCGCCCGCCACGCGACCATGAAATAGATGGCGTCCATTATTTCTTTTTAAGTGAAAATGAGTTTAAAAAGAAAATCGATGGAGATGAATTCGCGGAATGGGAAATAGTTCATGGTAATTATTATGGCACACCGAAAAGTTTTATAGACAGTACAATTCAGTCAGGCGGGCATATTGTGATGGATGTTGATGTGTATGGCAAAGTGAAGTTTGATAAAGCCTATCCTGACGCTATTGGGATTTTCCTCAAGCCGCCTTCATTGGAAGAGTTGGAGAAGAGACTGCGCAGTCGAAAAACCGATTCGGATGAGGTCATTGCACTTCGTCTTGAAAACGCTGAGAAGGAGACTTTTTTTGCCTCGCAAAATGGGAAGTATGAATATACCATTGTTAATGACGATCTTGATGCGGCAAAACAGAAGGTCGTTGCTCTTGTTAAAGAAATTATTGGCCGGTAATTAACAATTATGATGCATACCACCGAAAACCAGTCTTTTGCCTTTCAGCTTGATTCGCGGTCTATTAGTATCGGACGTGATCCTGCCTGTGATATTGAACTGCAAGCGGTTGGAGTTTCAAGACGACATGCGGAGTTGACTTTGTTGCCTGAAGGGCCGAGAATCCGCGATCTGGGGAGTTCTTTCGGAATTCGTGTTAATCGTAAACCAATTACGGAAGCTGTTCTTGAACATGAGAATGATATCACAATTGGCGTGGTTACCTTTACTGTTCATATAGGAAGTGACAAACTTTATTTAACCCGGAAAATGGATTTCACCGTATCGGAAGATGTTCCGGAATTACAGGACACAGAAAAAATTACCATTGGACGTGATTCGGGTAATACCATCCATCTTACCCATCCTCTTGTTTCACGATTTCATTGCACTATTACGAAGGCTGAAGACGGATCTTATTCAATTGTCGATCATGGAAGTACAAACGGTACCTTTGTCAATGGGAGCACTGTTCACCACGCAAAATGCGGAGAGAGTGATGTTATACAGATCGGGCCCTTTCGGTTCATGTTTGCGGATGAAAAATTTATACAGGCGGATGATTCGCAGCAGATAAAACTGGAAGCGCATGGGATAACAGTCAAACGGGATGGCAAAACGCTGCTCGATCGTGTAACCTTATCCATACAGCCTGGAGAATTTGTTGCAATATTAGGACCTTCAGGCGCCGGAAAGACTACACTTGCCAAAGCGCTTACCGCTCAAATTCCCGTTGACAGTGGTACGGTGTACTATAATGGTTTTCCACTCAGTAAGTTTGCCGCCGCTTTCAGTTCTGTTGTCGGGTATGTATCTCAGTATAACCTCTTAAGGCCTGAGTTGACCGTATGGGAGACTTTCAGTGAACAGGCACTGCTCAGACTGCCGAAAGACAGTTTGGAAGCTGAAAGAATTGAACGTATCCGGGAAGTAATGGCAATGCTTGATATTACACAGTTAAATAAGAGACGCATTAGTAACCTCTCGGGAGGAGAGGCTAAACGGGTACATCTGGGCATTGAGCTATTAGCATCACCAACTATTATCTTTCTTGATGAACCGCTTTCCGGCCTTGATCCGGGACTTATTCACAAATTCATGGAACTGTTCAAGCAGTTGTGCAAGAAAGGGTATACACTGTTGCTTACAACTCACACGCTTGAACAGATAGAGTTATGCGACAGGTTGTTTTTTCTTAATAACGGGAAACTGATTTACCAGGGAACCCCGGAGGAGACTGCACAGGCTATGCATGTCTCTTCTATAGCTGAGGCGTACGAAAAGGTTCGAACCAACAGCGATTTGTTTCAATCAACCTCAGCGGAGACCGTCAGTGTTTCCGAAATGCATGAAAAGGTGAAGAACCTGCCTTCACCGAAGAAAACATCATATCGCCGTCCCCAATCTGCAGGTTTTTTTCGGCAGCTTTCTATGCTTATTGCCCGGTATAGTAAAGTACTCATTCGTGACCTCGCAAATCTTATTCTGATACTGCTCCAGGCACCGCTTATTGCGTTGCTGCTTGTTCTGGTATTTCATGGTGATAGTCAGTTTTTGCCAATGTCATTTTATTTCTGTCTGACTATTTCAGCAATCTGGATCGGCGGTGTTAATTCAGTCAGGGAGATTGCACGGGAACGGGAATTGTACGAACGTGAATTTCGGGCCGGTTTGTCAGCCGCTGCATATGTCACGGCCAAATGCATTATTTTCAGCATGCTCGCTTTTTTACAGGCGGTACTCTTTGCAGCCGGCTTGCATCTGGGCTTTGATGCCTTTGAGTTTACCGCTAAGACCCTTTTACTTATATCGGTTACTACGATTTCCGGTACAATACTCAGTCTCGCGATCAGTGCTTTTTCAGGAAATGTAAACCGCGCGGTGAGCCTGCTTCCCATTATATTCATTCCGCAGATATTTTTTTCCGGTATTCTAATCCCGTTTGACAGGATGCCGGAGGTGGGAAGAATAATTTCATACATCACGGTGTCGCGGCCGACATTTACCATGTTTAAGAAAGTATGCCTGCTTAATCAACCGGTGAGTAATTTGGAAGAGTGGTTGTCTCTCGCATTGTTGAATGTATCGCTGATCATTCTCATAGGAATCAGGATGCGGTGGCATCGATTTTTTACCCGGCCGGGACTAAAATAATGAAAAATGTGCTCTTTAACCCGGAATCTGTGAACGATTACAATATATTTTATCTCTTGTGCTGACCATTATCTGATTAATGAAATGATAGGAATAGTATGCGTGTTAAAGTGCTGTTGCTGTCCTGTATATTAGCCGGGATACTTTTTGCGAAAAATCGTGTTGCCGTTATGGAGTTTAAAAATAACGGTTCTGAGAATCTCAGCCATTTGTCGGGCGGTATCCCTGATATGTTGACAACCACGTTGGCAAACAGCAGTAAAATCAGTGTGGTCGGGCAGCACCGGATACGAAAAATTATATCCGAAATGAATCTTGGTGATGCCTGTGTTGTTAGTCCGGATACTGCTGCGGAAATTGGAAAAACTGCCGGGGTGGATCTTGTCATTATCGGTAGTTATATAGATCTCGGAGTAACGGTGCGTATTGATGCGAAAGTTGTTGACGTTAAAACAGCCCAAATAGTTTCCGGCGCAGCACAGAGTGTGAAAGCAGCCTGTATTGAAGAGGTTGATGTCGCTGTGGATACACTCGCTGGAGAATTACTTATTAAATTGATCGGAGAAGTCACGTCAACCGTTTTGAAAGGTGATCCGTCATTAAAAGGGAAACTCGAAATCGTGATTAACGATTTAAATATAAGTGGCATTACCATCGATGGTAAAATGATGGAAGTGGATAGTAACGGCGTGGCATCAATGAACGTTGCGCATGGCAAACATCCGGTACAGGTTTTCAAAGGCATGTTTCAACCACAGAAATTGTATGAAAGTACCATTTTTGTGCGTGGTGGCTATATCGTTAAAGCAAAATATGAGAAGAAAAAAATTAACGTGTATGCAACAAATCCTTTGCCGGAAGTAAAGGTAGTGGAATAGTGATTACGGTCTATATAATTATGAAGTAACTATATCAGGTATTGTTTAATAAGCAAATCAGTTGAAGTACCTGTATACTAATCAAATTTTTAATTTTGATCTTACTCCTAACGCGGGATAAATCCGCAAGTATAACGTTATTAAAATGTTTGG
>JAUVGS010000495.1 GCA_030593665.1 Chitinivibrionales bacterium
CTGCTGAAGCTATGGTTAAAATGAGGGCGCTATATCTCTCTGGTGATTTTGAAGAGTATTGGACTTTTCATATTGAGAAAGATCAAAAACGGTTGTATTTTAGTAAGTGGAAATCTGTTGATATAAAATAGCCACACCCATAAAATTTAAGTTCACACAGAGCGCCGGTAGATACTATCGAATCAAATATTTTTCTAATTTTGCTAATCGAATTCCAGAAATCTTCTGTTACATCATCAACTGACTGATAAGAAGATTCGCTATGAGGATTAATATTGATGCGGCCACAACCGCTTTGCGGGTTGAAGCGCCCACACCGACTGCCCCACCGGTAGTAAAATATCCAAAATAACACCCGCATAAGGCTGTTATACCGCCAAACGACAAACTTTTTATCAAGCCCATATACACTTCATCCATACGAAACATAAGGTGCATACTGTTATAAAAGGTGTTGGCATTAAGCTGCAATGCAACTGATGCTAGGATTTGTGCACTGACAATTGCCGTTGCAGAACCGAGGATAAAGAGTACCGGACTCATTATTACACCGGCTAACACCCGCGGCGCAATAATGTAACTCATCGGATCCAACGACAAGCAAACCATAGCATCAATCTGTTCATTTACCCGCATAGTTCCTACTTCCGCAGCAAGCTTGGCCCCGATACGACCGGCAAGCACCAGGCCGATAAGCGTTGGTCCCAGTTCACTCAGGGTGACCTTTAATACCATCATTCCCAGATAATTGAGACTTGCAACATCACCGGCAAGATATTTCACAAACCAGGTAGCAATAAAACCGGTGAAAACAGAAGCAAGCAGCACTATAGGCAGAGAGGCTACACCAATCTGCATCAGTTGCTCAACAATAATATGATACCGTGGCTTCGCTTTGGTTACATTAAACAACATGATGCACATCGAGCCCAGTTGCTCAAACGATTCACGAGTTGCTGGGCCGAACATTTCTGCAAGGTTATCAAGATGTTTTTTAATAAGAATTTCCCCAGGGCTTGATTGTCTCTATTATAATAACGGATCTTACCGGATGTAAGAAAATATATCGTATGATATACACATTACTTCTTTATATACATAAGTGCGCGTTATAAAATTTGTCTACTGTATTTAAAGTACGTTTCAGCGCAGTAGGGGCACAAAACATTGTATCCTTACCGCCATGTCAAACACCGGGATTTCCCTGTTGTAAAGTTTTTGGAGTGCACTCATACATGGTAATAAAATAAATTGAATAATAACAACAATCCCTTATCGAAAAAAAAACTAGCTTTCACAAAGTAATTTTTATCCGATCTCCTCAAAATAGCTGGTGAAATGCCTGAGAAATTTTGGCTGGTAGGTTATACAATACCCATTGATGCTTTCCCTTTTCTTCCATACTGCATCAATAACTTCAAGGATATAATCAAAATGACTCTGTGTATATACCCTCCTCGGGAAAGCCAGGCGGACCAGTTCCAGTGGTGACGGTTTCTCATTTCCTTTCTCGTCAAAACTGCCGAACATCACACTGCCCAGTTCAACACTGCGGATACCACCTTCAATATACAGGGCATTCACCAGCCCGATCCCCGGATACTGCAGTGGTGGAATATGAGGGAGGAATGCCTTCGCATCAATAAACACGGCGTGGCCCCCCGGCGGTTTGACATACGGCACACCCATCTTTTCCAGGTCCCGGGCGATATACACAACCGTGGCGTGGCGGTATTCCTGATACTCCTTCTCAAGCGCTTCCATAAGCCCGACAGCCGCAGCTTCAAGGTCTCTTCCCGCCAGACCGCCATAGGTCGGAAACCCCTCCCGTAATATTAACAAATTTCTAAAATCTTCTGCCCAGGTATCATCATTACAGACAAAAAAACCACCGATATTGACCAGCCCATCCTTCTTCAAACTCATAGTCGCTGCATCTGCGCAGGAAAACATCTCCTGAGCAATCTCCAACAGCGTTTTATCAGCATACCCATGCTCTCTTTGCTGAATAAAAAAAGCATTTTCAGCAAAGCGGCATGCATCAATAACAAGCGGGATATTGTATTGAGCGAGAACTTTTTTTACCTGTTTTATATTCTCCATTGCTACGGGCTGCCCGCCGCCGGTATTATTGGTAATCGTAATCATGCAGAACGGAATTGACGCTGCCCCGTATTTTTTAATACAATTCTCCAGTTTGTCAATATCCATATTCCCTTTAAACTGCGCTTCCGATGTATTATCAAGTCCTTCATCGCAGAGTAAATCGACCGCTTG
>JAUVGS010000408.1 GCA_030593665.1 Chitinivibrionales bacterium
CAGACGATTATAATTTAAAAAAATGCAATTTAAAGTACATGAATTTTATAATAATAAAAATACGAAAAAAGTAGTTGCTATTATTTGATCGAGTGTTTAGTTTTGAATAATATACTACCAGATATTGTACATTGAAAATAACAGTTACTATATAATCCATATTTTTAAGTGTGGAGGCGGAAAAATAAAATGATCAGTACACTAAGAAAACGTGATGGAAAGCTTGTTTCATTCGACAGTTTTAAGATTGCAAACGCAATTTTTAAGGCTGCGGAATCTGTTGGAGGTAAGGATTTTGGGCTTGCACTATCATTAGCGAAACAGGTTGAAGAGGTTATTAACGCAAGATTTCATTCTAATTCAATACCAGCGGTTGAAGAGGTACAGGATCTGGTTGAAAAGGTTCTTATTGAAAACGGACATGCCCGTGTTGCCAAGTCTTTCATTTTGTATCGTGAACAACATAGAAAGATCCGTAGTGCGGAGAAGCTGGTTTTGGATATTGCCAATACGATGAACGGCTATCTCAAGCAGGAAGACTGGCGGGTTAATGAAAATTCGAATGTTAATTATTCCCTCGGTGGTTTGATCCTTCACAACAGCGGGGCGATCACCGCCAATTACTGGCTTGAGCACATTTATGCGCATGATATTTCAGAGGCACATCGGAATGGTGATATGCATATTCACGACCTTTCCATGTTTTCCGGCTATTGTGCAGGTTGGTCACTCAGACAGCTTATTGCTGAAGGACTGGGTGGGGTAGGAAATAAAATTTCATCACGTCCCCCAAAGCATCTTTCAACGCTTGTACAACAGATGGTCAACTTCTTAGGTGTACTACAGAATGAATGGGCAGGTGCACAGGCATTCTCATCGGTTGATACCTACCTGGCGCCCTTTGTCAGGATCGATAACCTTTCCTATGAAGAGGTGAAACAGAATGTCCAATCCTTTATTTTTGGCGTGAATACACCTTCACGATGGGGCTCACAGGCACCATTTACCAATGTTACCTTTGACTGGACAGTACCCGAAGATTTGACAGATCAGCGCGCTATTGTTGGTGGGAAACCGCTTGATGTAACCTATGGAGATTTCCAGGTAGAAATGGATATGGTAAATAAAGCTTTTATTGAGGTCCTGCTTGGTGGGGATGCAGAGGGCCGGGGTTTTGCCTATCCGATACCAACCTATAATTTAACCAAAAATTTTAACTGGGATAGTGAGAATGCGCAGTTGCTCTTTAAGATGACCGGTAAATACGGTACTCCCTATTTCCAGAATTTTATCAACTCCGATCTGGATCCGAATGATGTACGCTCCATGTGCTGTCGTTTACAGCTCGATAAACGGGAATTACGGAAACGCGGCGGTGGATTGTTCGGTGCCGATGAATTTACCGGATCAATCGGTGTGGTTACCATTAACCTTCCCCGGATTGGTTATCTTTCAACAAGTAAGAAGGATTATTTCAGTCAGTTGGATCATTATATGAATATCGGCCGTGACTCGTTGGAAATCAAACGGAAGATTATTACAAGACTCATGGATCAGGGATTATTCCCTTATACGCAGCGCTATCTGCGCCACTGGAATAATCATTTCTCAACGATTGGCTTGATTGGTATGAATGAGTCAGTACTCAATTTCATGGGCAAGGATCTGGCTGAACCTGAGGCTCGTGAATTTGCGATTGAGGTACTCCAGCATATGCGGGACAGGTTGATATCCTTCCAGGAGGAAACCGGGCATCTCTATAATCTGGAAGCGACCCCGGGTGAAGGTACCTCGTATCGCCTGGCAAAGATTGACAGAAAGAAATTCTCCAGGATGATTATTCCGGGTGGCGAAAATCCCTACTTCACCAATTCAACCCAGTTGCCGGTGAATATGGCTGATGACCTTTTTGAAGCACTTGAGATGCAGAATGATATCCAGAGGATGTATACCGGTGGTACGGTATTTCACGGATTCATCGGTGAATCAATAGAGGATGTTGAGGTATGTAAGAAATTGGTAAAGACGGTTGCAGAGAATTATGAAATACCCTACTTCACCATTACGCCCACTTTTTCAGTATGTCAGTTGCATGGGTATTTAAAAGGTGAACAGTTCTCCTGCCCCAACTGTGGTGAAGAGACAGAAGTATATACCCGTATTGTTGGCTATTACCGTCCGGTTAAAAACTGGAACCGTGGTAAGAAATCGGAATACAATGATCGCTTGACCTACGTGTGTGATACTATGGAAACGATTGACGCTGCGAAGGAAATAACATCCGTTGAGTTGGTTGAATCGAGTTCACCAAAGGAAGATGAAGTGTGCGAAGTAGTTTCAGAGGTCTAGCCGGCTGGTTAAAGAATTCATTTATAGATTTTCCCGGGACGGTTTCGACCGTCCTTTTCTTTTCCGGGTGTAATCTGCGATGCCCCTATTGCCACAATTGCGCATTTATAAACAATCCTGAAGAGATTTCACATCGCTCGTCTGAGATAGGAGGGTTTTTAGAGAAGCGGCGGAAAGTGATGGAAGGTGTGGTTTTTACCGGTGGTGAACCAACCCTGCATCCCCATATTAAAAGTCTCATTGAAGAGATCCGAATGTTAAAGTACAGGATTATGCTTGATACGAATGGATTACTACCAGAGATGATTGAAGTATTCTCACCGGATTATCTTGCCGTTGATATCAAAACTGAGCCGAAGCTATACAAATCACTATTAAAAGCGCCCTTTGATGATGCAGCAACACGCCTGAAACAGTCTATTGCTCTTGTTAAAAAGATGGAAGACAACGGAGAGGTGCGTATTACTGTTGCGCCAAAAATTGTCACAGAGGAAATAATATACGCCATTCGCCCTCTACTGGAAGGTGTACAAAGGGTTTTTCTCCAGCCAGTGAATCTTCGGCAGGAGATTCTCGATCCCGATTTTTTCTCTTCCCA
>JAUVGS010000295.1 GCA_030593665.1 Chitinivibrionales bacterium
TACCCCTGGTCGGTTCCAATGGCGAAAGCACCTATTGTCATACCTTCAATCACCGCATAGGGATCACCTTCCATGATACTGCAATCCATGAATGCTCCCGGATCACCCTCATCACCATTGCAGATCAGATAACACCCATCCTTCTTTGCCTTGACACATGAACGCCACTTTCGTCCGGTAGAAAAGCCACCTCCGCCACGTCCCCGTAGTCCTGAACGTTCAACCTCATCCAGTACCTTCTCCGGGTCCCCTGTGGTAAGCACCTTTGCCAGAGAAGCATAACCGCCATGGGCTATATAATCCCTGATATCTTCCGGATCGATGAGGCCAACGTTTCGAAGCACATGGCGCTGCTGTTTTGCATAAAAAGGAATCAAGGTATACTCTTCAAAAGTATCTCCTGTTTCAGGATCACGGTAAAGCAGTCGTGGAATAACTTCGTTTCCAATTACTGTTTTCTCAACAATTTCCTTTGCATCTTCAGGTTTAACTCCGGTGTAATAGGTTCCGCCCGGATATAAAACGACAAGCGGCCCTTTCTCACACAGGCCGTGACAACCGGTTTTCTTGATTCCGAGTTCAATTTTCACTTCCGACCTTTGCGCGGTAAGTTCACGCTCAAGCGCTTCAGCCACTTTGAGACTTCCACCGGCAATACAACCGGTTCCTGCACAGACAAGTATATGTGGCGTATCCAGCGGTTTCTCGCGAAGAAGCTCATTACGCACTTTATCAAGATCGCCGGTGTGCTCTATCCTTCCTTGTGTTTTGCCTGTTAAAAATTTCTCAGCACAGTATTGCTGCGCAACCACAGGCTCAGTATACGTCTCCTCATTTGAGCGGCATTTTTTCACTGTCTTTGTTAATTTCGTTGGCGTCATTTCTCCATGGTACTCCCCGTCTATAACCACTACCGGCCCCATAGCACATGCGCCCACGCAATGAACTGAATTGAGTGTTATCTCTTTATCTTCAGTCGTCTCTCCAGGCTTGATCCCGAGCTCATCCGACAACTGATTAATCAGACGATCTGCCCCGCGCACATGACACGCTGTCCCTGTACAAACATCCACTTTATGCCGTCCAAGCGGTTCTAAAGAAAAACATTTATAAAAAGATGCTGCCGAATATATCCGGCTTCGTGGTACAGCTAACTGCTGAGATACTATATCAATCGCTTCTTTGGGCAGATAATTAAATGCTGTCTGAACATCCTGAAGCACCATAATAAGATTCGCCGGATCGCAGGAATAGCGCTGGAGAATATCATCAATTTCAGTTCTTTCTATTTTTGGATCTTTTTTCATACGTGACATAAACCGGCCTAACTGTTGTCAGGGTTCAGGGTTCAGGGTTGAAATCCAAAATCCAAAATCCAAAATTTAAAATTTAAAATTAAAACCTGTGAGCGGTTACAACCTTTCTTTATTCATCCTCCATGTGCCAGATGAAAAATAATTATTTCTGCATTATCCGGTACGTTATATGCGGTATAATCCTCATGAGGGACAAGCACTTCATTTATGGTAACCGTCATAAGACAGTACTCATAATTCATAGCATCGAGGACGTCCTGTACAGTCATTCCCTCTTTCCACTCAATTTCATCCCTATTATTTATAAGGAGCATTAGCTTTTTCCCATTGCATTAATGAGTAACTCTATTGCAATATTAGCTTGCATGTTTGCCGCTATTGCAACCCGTGCAGAACACAAACCCATGCTCATATCAGTCTCGCCATCCCCAACAATAAAAATATTCCCGGCTTTTCTAACCTTTAAATCTTCCGTATGGCCAATACCCGAAAGACCGCTTGCACAGATAATCGGACGCTTCGGGTACGCGACGCACCATGATTCAATAAGCCAAGCTTTTCCTTCTGCTCTGTCAAATGCCTCAACAAGAATATCAGCACCTTTGAATGAATCCGCGACATCCTGTGGCTGCAATCTTTTTTGAATTGTTTCACACTGCACCCGGGGATTGATAGCTTTCAGATGTAAAGAAAGTGCTTTCACTTTTTCCTTGCCAATATCCGATTGAAAATAATACTGTCTGTTGAGATTTGATTCTTCCACAACATCGTCATCAGCAAGTATCAGTTTACCTATACCGGCTCTTACCAGGGCAACAGCAGCATTAGATCCCAGGCCGCCGCATCCTGCGATTCCCACTGTTGATTTTTGTAGAATCTCTAATGTGCCGGGGACATTGCGTTCGAATAATTTTTGTTTATTCATTTTAACAGTACCAATTATTGTGCATCTTTAATTATTTCAACCAGCTCAGGCAGATCAATGCCCAGCTCCTTAAGCCGTTCCAGCTTTGGAACTCCATCCTTTGTCCATCCGCGACGTTCATAAGCGGCATCAACGACCTTGTTATATTGATCATAACGGAACTCACGTATACGTTTCAATTTTTCTTCAACGCTCTTTCCTTCGGTGTCAACCCCGGCATCCTCTTTCAGTTGTTTGTCATATCTTTCTGTTCTTGATTCATATTCTTCAGCAGTAACAGGTCCGATTGCACGCAATGGTGGAATGTCATCTTTCCGGGTTCCATGCCCAAGCATATAACACATAATTCTTTGGAAATTATGCACTCGTGCGGACTGATCAAGCATTTTTTCCTCATTCAGCGCTATTCCTGTCATACCTTCAAAGAATTTCCAGTAATTTTCAACATGTTCGGGGATTTTCGCAGCGACCGGAGGTGGATACTTTTTATTATCCGCGGGACTAACATCATTCCATGGAAGCTTACAGAGTCCATGAAGCCCGAACCATGTCCGGAACAGCGGGAAATAATAGAGCGCTTCCGCTTTATCTTCAAAGGTCGGTATCTGGTTATTAACCATATCCATAAATATCAACCATGCTTCGTCATGTTGCGGGCCTTTAACTGCAAGAGAATATCCTGCCTGCTGTGCGAGTGATTCTTTACTGACATACTCTGAAAATTCCAGACCTTTTACTTCCATGCCTATATCATGAAGAAAATCCGGGTCTGCGTCATATTCTTTTACCCATTTATTTTTCAACCATCTGACGCCCTGTCCAACGTCGATACCGAATCCTTCACCACGCGCCATCTCATGCAGGCATTCAAGGGCTTCATTTACCGCTCCAAACCTTAATTCTTTTCCGCCGGTATGTTCTTTTGTAATAACCCCGGCCTCATACGCTTCCATGACAAATGCCATACAGGTCGCAAAAGAAATTGTGTCAATACCATAGGTATCACAGTAGAAATTGTATTCTGCTATAAAATCAAGATCAAAACAGCCCATATTTGACCCGCCGGCAGCAGTCTCATATTCCGGCCCTTCTACGCAGACCTTTTCTCCTTTATATGGGCCGGTTTTTAGTTCAAAGTTGTCAATAACTTTAGCACATGACATTGAACAGCCATACCAGCACCCGTCATTTACCTCCTGCGTAAAATAGTGTTTTCTCATCTCGTCACAGTAAATCTTTGGTGAGTCCTGATGCTGACCATATTTGTAATTCTGAACAGGTAACAGGTCATATTTATCCATTACATCAACAATATTTGCCGTGCCGACTTTACGCATTCTGCACTGTTGATCGTCAAGGGTTGCCATTTCGGCGTTAACCTTCATACCATGATCGCGGATCAGCTTTGGATTTACCGGACGGTTATGATCGTCAACAATTTCAATAGCGCCGGTCGGACATACATACGCGCACGATGTGCAGCCGATACAATGCGGATCCACCTCATTAAACGGCATGGTAAGATGCCTTTTTAT
>JAUVGS010000273.1 GCA_030593665.1 Chitinivibrionales bacterium
GCCTATGATGGTACCAATTTTTTCGTGGTGTGGGCTGATAACCGGAATGGAGTCGGCATTTATGGCGCCAGAGTGAATTCAGGAGGAAGTGTCCTGGATCCTGCCGGGATAAGAATTGTCAATCCGGAAATGTACCAGTCACAGAAACCGGGCATTGTGTTTAACGGTATACAGTATATCGTGGTGTATACTGATAATATTAGCGCTACCCGGCAATCGGGCACGGGGATATTCGGCGTCAGGGTTTTGCCTGATGGAACAGTGCTTGACACCACGGGTATTACGCTGACTTCACTGACTAATTGCGCTTACCCTTCAATCACCTTCGGGGATTCAGTCTGTTTCGTTGTTTGGAATGATAACGATGATAATATTTACGGCACAAGGCTTTCCCCGACCGGCATACCACTCGAACCTGACGGTATTGCGATAAACACCTCCGGTACCGCATTTAATGCCTATACCGGTTTTGATGGCACCAATTTCTGGGTAGTATGGCGTACGCCGACATCCGTGTTTGGTGCACGCGTAACCCAATCCGGCACTCTTCTTGACACTGCGGCAGTTCTTGTTGCGCAATGTAAAGCCGTCCGTAACCATCTGAGACCGTCAATTGCCTCGGGGAATAATCAGTGCATGATAGTCTGGACTGCTGTTTCAGGTATTCGAAAGGTACGATCGGTTTATGGGGCACGGGTTTCACATGAAGGTATGGTACTTGATTCCGGTGGTATACGTATTGCCTCAATCAATCAGTATTACAGCTACCCATCGGCATGTTTTACCGGTGATAAATATTTTATTGCCTGGGGCGATTATGCTATTAACTACGGTGTGTGCGGATCCTTTGTCTCAGATAACGGCGTTGTTGTGGATTCGATTCCAATCGTTACTGACAAAGGCGGTGCGACTGCGGTTGCTTCGAACAAAGCGGGTGTCTGCGCAGCCTGGCTGGAAGGGGATGATTATACACCGGATGGCGGTATTTACCGCTCCCGTATCTCACACTCCGGAACGGTTATCGATACACAAAAGCATCTTGTTTCAACCGCTGCAAATGCGCAGACGAACCCTTCTTTGGCATCGGATGGTACCGAGCATATGGTGGTATGGCAGGACCTGCGAATGAATACGGGGCAGGATATTTACGGTATACGAATCGATTCAGCGGGCACGGCCTTGCAGTCCCGGCCATTTCCAATTTATAAAGGCAGCGGCGATCAACAGAATCCAACGATTGCCTGCGGTGCTGAATCGTATCTTGCGTTATGGGAAAATAGTCGACGTAATACCGGTATCAGTGGAACGGTTATTTCTTCGACCGGGAAAGTATCGGATACAATAATCAGAATTTCTGATTCCGGCCATGATCCGGCAGTGGCTTTTAATGGCGTCCATTTCCTGGCGCTCTGGGTGCATGATTTTGATTTTCTTTACGGTGCATTGATTTCCGGGTCCGGTACGATTGCAGATCCTGGAATAATTATTCTTAACAAAGATGGAAAGCAGACCAAACCCATTGACGGCCCTGCGGTTGCCTCAGGGAATTCCAACTATTTAGTGATCTGGTCCCCCTACAGTGAGCCGGGATGACCCTGCGCGGATTCAGTATTCGCTACGCGTGTATCGCGTGAAGGAATAGTGCTTGATACACAACCGATCTTTATTGATGCGGCAGATCCACCGATCTCCATATTTAAACAGGCGGTGGCAGGCAACGGGACACAGTTTCTTGCAGTATGGAGTGAGGTACAGGGTGGTACTGTCGGTGATATTTATGGTACCCGGATTACCCCCGATGGCGTATCACTGGATTCAACAGGGTTTTTAATCACGACTGAACAGGAATTGTGTGATGTGGTGTTTGATGGGATACAATTCCTTGTCCACGCAAAAAAATCATCCTCTGAAATTGCTATTACACCAATAACACCATCCGGAGAAGTTGGTCAAACTACTCTGGTTTCCAGCCGGTCCACTATACTGAAACTACCGGCTGTCTCGGTGCAGGCAAAAGGAAAGTCCTGCCTTGCCTGGGCGGGGTGGGTAGATTCTTTTGACGTTCAATCAGCATATACCTGGCGGATACATGGCAGGCTTTTTAACTCGGGAATAACCGCTATTGATGTTCCGGTAAATATACCGGAGAAAACAGGGATTGCCATTTCAGCCGATCCGCATCGGCAGACGCTCAGTATTAAATACACGTCTAAAGTGATTGCCGTGACCGAATCAAGATTGAGAGTTTCAATTAACGTGTATACTAGCAAAGGGCAAAACCTGGCTTTTTCCAGCGAAAAAATATCTGACCGGTCCGGAAACCTTGTTTACAGAACATATCATCTTCGGTCAATGACCGGGTTTCGATTACCTGCCGGTATTTATTTTGTCAATGTTACCGCCGGAAACGCTGCACTGACTAAAAAGGTATTCTTTTTCTGAGCGGTTAAATAAGACGAAAAAAAGCCGGACATACAGAACCGTAAAATACAAGTTTTATACACATTGCATTATGCATAATTGTATAACAGTATGTTAAGCAGAGGGGCATGGAAATGACCATTCTGCTTCTACATAATGTTATCTAGGAACTTTCATATTTTATTTTTTCAGGGATAATGTCGGTATTAAAAATGGTGGTAAGGGCTCAATATATCGTGCCCTTACTGTCATTTTAAATGCCGTTTTACCTTGTTGTAAAGTTTTTGTAATGCACACTCATTTATTGAATATTGAACCTTAACTCTATATAATTTGCGTTACCCTGTCCTTCCAATCTTAATTTTTACTATATTATAACTATTCTGAGAGAATATAAATTTTTCATTTTAAAATCGAAAGGAAACATCTATGGCTAACATCGGAAAAATCTTCAAGGAAGAAATCGAGCGGATCAGTAGGAAAGAAGCGAGAAAAGGAAGTGAGAAGCTACGTACACAACTTCAAGCACTTAAGAAAGCGGTCTCTGAGTTAAAATCTCAGGTGAATACTCTTGAAAAAGAGAATAAACGATTAGAGAGCCTTGAAAATAAGGTTCTGGCACAACAACCGCAGGAACCTCAAGATATTAATAAATTCAGAATTTCCGCAAAAGGTATTCGGAGTCTTCGGAAAAAACTTCGTCTTAATCAAACAGAATTCGCTAAACTGGTTAACACCTCATCACAATCTATTTATAACTGGGAGAGTAAAAAAGGAACACTTACTCTAAGGAAAGCGACGAAGCAGGCTGTCGCTCAAGCCCGCGGTATGGGTGCGAGGGAGGCTAAGAAGAGGTTGGAGGAAATGGGGTAGATTTCCAATAGTATCGAGAAATTATCTTTCCCCTCCCCATTATCAACTACCACAAAATAACAGGCAATATAATTGTCCCGTGCCCGTCATTTTCAAATCGCAAAATGTAAAATCCCTGCGCTTGATGTGTTATTGGAATAATAATATTTGATTGTCCATGGTACTGTTTATTTTGAAAAATCTGCTTTCCGATTGAAATAGATATGTTGCTGTCTATCCCATTTGAATCCATCGTTTGGATAAGTGAAGTCAGATAACTAACGATTAATGACTGCCAAATAACGTGATACCGATGTTCAGATATGGTATGTACGTGGAAATAAAAAGATTTAAACCGTGATACTCTTTATTTCCTTGCAATAGACAAGTCTCACCTCCATAAGTCATCTGTATTGTCAATACTTCATCGGGGCGCGAGCGCTGTGAGTGCCAATCATCGCGGATTACGAATTAAAAAAGACGAATATCAAAAGATATTCGCCTTCTTTTGCCCGAGGCCAGACTCGAACTGGCACGCCTATGGAAGGGCAAGGGATTTTAAGTCCCTAGTGTCTACCAATTCCACCACCCGGGCTTTTTTAATAGGTTCTTAAAATGGATTTAGGAAAGAGGTAAATGCAAGAAGTATTCACGATTTCAGTAAGACAGCAGGTCTCAAAAATTGATTAATCGATACTGGTAGCAATCCAAGGTAATCCTATATTAGTACCTTACAGATTGCTTTCTTGTTTTTTAGGTATTGGTTACAAATTTATTTGTTACAATACTTTATT
>JAUVGS010000511.1 GCA_030593665.1 Chitinivibrionales bacterium
CTTGTTTTTTAGGTATTGGTTACAAATTTATTTGTTACAATACTTTATTCCGAATGCTTTCTTCGGTTAGAAAGGAATCTGATAAGGAACTTACTTGCGGGTTTATCCCGCGTTAGTAAATTAATAATAAGAGATGGTATCACAAATTAAGGGACATTATTGATGAGAGGAATTTTTTCTGCCGCCGGGATTGCTGGTTTTTTATCCATTAGCCTGTTTTTTTTTCTGCAACCCTGTTTTGCCGATGTGGAGATGTCTTACAATTTCACCCTGTTACAAGGCAGATATCAGGGCTATCTGAAATGGAAAAACAGACAGACGAAATATTACTGGAATAACGATGTTTTGCCCATAGTCGCGGCAGGCTATTCTTTCAAGACAAAACCCTATGTCGTACCCGGTCAGGTTAATTATCAGACGCTTAACAAAGACGCCGACGGGTTGACCCAGTACCGTTATCTTTATCCACGCGGTGAGCGATTAAGCCTTATACCAAATGAAGAGGAGACCTATGGCGGGCCTGATGATGTACTCCTTTATCTAAGTTCTCCGCTTGACAGCGCCTGTCCTTATCCGCGATACCCGCATATTGTCATAAAAGATAAGCCCTGGTTCGGGCTGAAATATCCTGATACTTACAAATACGCACCGCCGCTGATTGCCGATGGTATTAATGGTACTACCGGTGCGGTGATAGGGCAGAGTGATTATTATGATCCCGATGCATGGTTCGCCCGTGATGACGCACCGCTGCTGGTATCGGAAAACCATCATCCAACACAGATATGGATCGGTATGCCCCATGTTGAAAAGGGGGAAAGCATCAAAGACGCTGTAAATCCGGCAGATTATTATACGGGAGGGATAAATGACGCACTTGGTAATATTCAGGATGTCCGCGGATCATATATTGCACCCAATAGTCCATCGGGTGAAGGGGTAAGTTATAAGCATACCAGCGGTGAAGGACCCGGTGGACTTATGTTTTCCATGGCAATTTCATGGGGACAGGAGATTTTCGGATTTGATATGCGGCTCCCTATCGCCATTGCCAGTAAAGAGTCGTGGTTCTGTGTTTTCTGGGACAGTTCTCACGCGCTTTTTCCCGAATGGGGATATGCCGGTACCGATCCACTGTATGGCATGGGCGCCTGTAATACCAATCCCTACCAGATCACGACTGAAAGTAATATTCAGATTGCCTATCAGGCAATGCCTGATTATATGAATCACAGTATCAGTATGCAGGAATTTTTTGCCGGCGTTAATGGCCCTGATGCTATGAAAACCAACATTGTAAATTCCTCAATAACGTTTTATATCGTTCTTGCTACCGGCTACTATGGCTATTTTTCCGCATCACGTGCTCACCGGCTGGATGATTTTGCGGCCAATGCGGCTGATGATTTTTCCATGATTCGTATTGTCACGTATGGATATAATCAGGGAAAGAACCGGCCTGAAATATTCAAAATGCGTTATAATCAGGATCGAACCAGAATGCTTACGGAAAAGAATCTGTCCAATAGTGACGGCATTGTCGGCGCCTTTGAATATGCTCCGAAAATGATTGACCTGGTGCGGCGTATTGGCACCTGTAATAATGTGTATGACTGGGGTATAACCTGGGGTGATGTTGAAGATTTCTGTGCTGACCTGCGTCAGTACCACTATGCGAATGATATTCCAACTAACACCCGGTGGAGTGCCATGAAGGATGAAATGAAAGCGGCTTTTAATAAAATGAAGGGGAAAGCGCCAACTGATGGTCTAAAATCCGATCAGATATCTTTCAGATATAACTGGCTTACCCTGATACGGGTTATGAAGTCCTTTCTACCTCAACCCGGCGTGTTCCTGCCAAGGGGTTCAGCCTTTTATTCAGCTTTCAGCAGTGGCGATTCAAAGATAGATTTCTATGGCGCTTACCATCCGCAATTTTATTATGTTGGAAAAGATCAGGATCATGAGTCGGAAGGCCCGTTGCCTGATACAAACTGGGCGGCTGAGGTATACTGGGTTGAGCCGCGCTATAAATATCCTTCTATACAACAGGGATTCCCGGTTATCGGAGAATTCGCCAACGGCAACAATTTCAGAATTACTGCGGACATCCTTGATGATGGTACCGGTGGCGGCAAAGTATTTGCACGCTATTGTGTAAGTCCGGGGG
>JAUVGS010000375.1 GCA_030593665.1 Chitinivibrionales bacterium
GCCGAGGATCATAAGTATGTCCACCATTTCCTGAATGTCGGCGGGAGCCAGCCGGACGACTACTGGTATCACGGTACTGCGGGATGCCTTCCCAACGGTGAGATGTCGATGGGAACCACGGTTGATTTCAGGAAAAATAACCATGAGAGCCACTTTTATACCTATTTCCCGGAAATGAAGTGCGATACCAACTGCGGCGATTATATGGATGTCGATAAAGTATGTGACGAGTGTGAAGAAAAGGGATTGCCCACGTGCGAGATATATAAACAGTGCTGCTGGGGAAACCATTTCGAAGCTGCAACACCTTTCGCATTTCCGGTCGGGGAGTGGTTCTGCTTCGAGATGATGATGCGTGCCAATACGGTCGGCAGCCATGACGGGTCCATGGCCTATTGGGCGAATGATACCCTCATTCACCGGGAGGATGGCATGATGTGGCGCAGCAGCCCGACCCTGGCACTGAACCGTGTACGACTGCAGCACTATATTACCACCGAAGACGCCAAAGGGTTCAGCAACCGTGTCTGGTTTGACGATGTTGTAGTCAGTACTGAGCGGATCGGATGCGGGGATACGCCGATACATGAAACACTTTATCAGGGTATAAAAAAAGAAACGAAAATACGGGTTTATCCGATATCAGGAGATAATATCCTGTTCGAAGTGATCCTTGAAAAAGCCGGAACGTATTCGTTAGAGGTGTTTAACCTTTCAGGCAGAAGATTGTGGAAACATACGCAAGTTCGTGGGAAGAAGGGGACAAACAGTATTCGCTGGCACCGACTTGAAAATATGCCGCAGATACTGATAGTAAGGTTAAATAATGCGGGGAGAAAGCAACACCAGCGGATTATAGTTTTTTAATACCATAAATGGACCACTCATGCATTTCGTTTCGCAATTACCATTCCAGTCATCTTTTTTACATCCAGTCATTGCGGATAAATCCTTTACAATTCATAGCCTGAAATTAGGCGGTTCACGAGCATACCTTCTCGAAACGAATGAGGGCCTTCTATTGATTGATGCCGGGTATCCCGGGAATGAAAAGAAGGTTATTAACTATATGCGGAAACTGGGGCGATCCGACCTCAAACTCATTTTCCTTACCCATGGACATTTTGACCATTATGGCTGTGCAGCCGCGCTCAAGCGTCTGACCGGGGCGCGAATCGCGATTCACCGGGCTGACTCAGCAGCACTGGTTAATGGCAAGACTCCTCTTGGACAGGTGAGAAGCTGGGCCAGGATCAGTGCGGCAATTCTTCCGCTTGCTGCCCGAATCTGGAACATCGAAGGTGTCACCCCTGATACATTACTGGAGGATGAAGATTTAATTGATGGGTTCGGTGTAAAAATACAGGTAATGCATACTCCGGGGCATACACCCGGTTCGTGCTGCCTGATTGTTGATGATACGAGTGCGTTCGTGGGTGATTTAATAGCAACACGGCCTGTTATTTTTGTCCAGAAGTATTATGCCCATGATTGGGAAGGGGTAGCTCAGAGTCTGCAGAGGTTGAAAGATATCGGGCCAGCGCGGATTTATTGCGGGCATGGGAGCCGTGTCTTGAACAGGGAGCAGTTGGATCGTCTTAAAGCGACAGTAAAGAAGTAATCAATCAATTTAGTTTTTATGTAGCCGTTTACGGGTTCTAGGTTCTGGGGTTCACGTTTTGCAGTTTTAATTTTTCAATTTACAATTTGCATTTTACACTTTGCATTTTGCAGGGTTCTGAGTTAACGCAATTCACTTCTTTTAACCTTTAAACCCTAAACTTATGAACCTGTGAACGGTTACGTTTTTACTTAGTAATTGTCTTATAAAATTTAGTCAATTCAGCGTTGATTGTATATACTGCTTTCTTCCCATTATTATTAAAACCGATTTTGTCTGCGAGGCGGGCGAGTTCAGTAAATTCATTTATTTTTTTCCGATTCCCGCGTGAAAGCCATCCTTCATTTTTTTGTATTGTACACTCCCATACGATTTTGCGGGATGCCACCTCAATTGCAACGAATTTTATAATTTCACTGTTAATATACCTTGGTTGTGTCTTCCGTTTTTTTGCAGACACCGGCTCAGCGTAAGGAGTACTGAATTGTTTTGTTGATTCATGAGATACTTCAAGGAGAACAAGAAGAATATCATATCGGGAAGGCTCATCGCGAAATATCTCTTCGAGCGCTTCATTTGAGCTGGAAAAAGCCTTGCCATATTTATAGGTTATATGTTTAATCATGACGTGAAGTGAGTCATACGCTTCCCGGTCACATGATCCTTTTAGAGGGTATTTATTGAGTAAAATGTTCAGGTGCCCCTTTTTTTCTAAAACACCCCTTTCCATGCCTGATATAATTTCATACACCCGTTTAATTTTTTCATTGAGAAACGTGGTGTCTTCCTGCGTGTCCTGAGAATAAACAACGGTATTTGTGATCATAAGAAGAAACATGATATTATACAATTTCATTGTCCTACTCGCGGTAATAGGTTAAATTATTAAACATTTAAGAAAGTAATTCTCTATTGAAATTACTATTTGCGAACGTGTAGTGTGATAAAATTATAATCCCGGAACAATACCAATATTACTATTCCTGTCATCTTTTTTACTTTTCCCTTGATCATCGAGGAATAGGTTTCTGTTCGGAAAGTACCTATTCTTTTCCTATAGAACTACCGAGATATGAAACATAGACAATCAGTACATCGCTTGTCTACTCAACTTTGAAGGTAACTATGTCCAACACTTTATCCGTTGAACCGTTAACGATTTCCACCTTCCACTTACCGATACTTTTCGGTGTGATAACTTTTGTGCTGAATGTTCTCCACCGTTCAGCTTTAACACGAAGTGCCACACTTCCTACTAGCTGATACTCATAATACCATTTATGAACAATAGTTACCGGATTTTGCGCTCCTTTAATCTCACTGAAACAATATATTCTTCTAATACCCTTTATAAACACATCAGAGCTTCCCTGCGGTTCATGATCAACAACACTGGTACATATCGAGGCACGGGATACGGTTATACCATTTGTGGGAGTTGCCTTCTCAGCGGGTTTCTTTTGCTTTACCTGTTTCTCCTGCTTTAACGGTTTCTCCTGCTCAACTGCCATTTTCTCGATTGCTTTTGGTGGAGCGGATTTACT
>JAUVGS010000039.1 GCA_030593665.1 Chitinivibrionales bacterium
ACCTTCACGAAATTATTTTCTACCCTGAAGGGCACCCTGTGCCACATTGTGCCCCTTGAGGGTAATTAGAGATTCTTGGAAATTTACAAAGTGCCCTTCAGGGTATTTCTTAGTATCTCTTATGCCCTTCAGGGTAAAAAACACGAAAATAATTTCTAAGGTACTAAATACAAAGTGATTATTAGTGATTATTTTAAAAAGTAATTTTTATTCTATAAAAATAAATACATCCCAAATCCGAGAGATTGGTACTGAAGTATTATAAAATACCTCTTTCAATTTTTCATATTTCCCTTTACTCGCTGACTAACCACAACCAACCCAAAAAGAACCAGCCCAACCCCATACCCCACAGCCTTTGGCGCAAAAGACCCAATCAATCCGGGATTAAACAGCAGCAGCGAAGCTACCAGCATAAAAGGCACTTCATACCACCGGTTACTCCGCAGCAGTCTCCCCTGCAACACACTGGTAAACAGGCACGCGGCAAGAATGGCAGTAAGAAAAATCCAGATACCCTGTATCCAGCTTGAAACACCAAAGAGGATAAGTTCGGTATTAAAGATAAACATAAAGGGGATAATAGTAGTTCGCAGATCATAGAGGAATCCCTGTATGCCGGTCGGGATGGGCTCTGATTCGGCAATAGCTGCTGCGGCGTATGACGCAAGGCCCACAGGCGGGGTGTCATCCGCGAGAATACCGAAATAGAAGCAGAACAAATGGGCTGCCATGAGAGGGATTTCAATGCCATACTTTCCTCCCACTTCGACAAGTATCGGTGCGGTCAGCGAGGCCATGACAATGTAAGTCGCGGTTGTCGGCAGTCCCATGCCGAGAAGCAGGCTGGCAACAGCGGTTATAAGCAGCAGCAGAAAAATATTTCCCCCTGAGAGAATCTCAACTATCTGGATGATCATACTGCCGATACCCATGTTGATTATTCCTACAACAATACCGGCAGCTGCGGTTGCCAGGGCAACAGGAATCATGTTCTTCGAACCGTTGATACATCCCTTTACAAAGATAGCGCCGGTATTTTTTAAAATGGGATACCATGCATGACTTTTCGACAGATTCTTGAACTGTTCATAGATTATAACCGGGATAAGAATAAGTATGGCGGTGAATACTGCTTTTTCAGCGGAGTGCCGGAGTATAAGGAGTTCGGTGAGTAGAAAAACAAGGGGAATAAGAAAATGCCATCCGTTTTTCAACGTCTCCTTAAGATCGGGGATATCCTTAGGCTGCAATCCTTTCAGGTCAAGTTTACACGCTTCAAGGTGGGTGATATAAAACAGCGCGCAATAGGAGACAAAGGCGGGAATGGCTGCGGCTTTTACCACTTCGATATAGGGCACATTGACATACTCTGCGATAATGAACGCGGCAGCGCCCATGATAGGGGGCATCAGTTGACCGTCAGTACTTGCGGCGACCTCTATTGCAGCGGCTTTTTTCGCAGGATAGCCGACCTTCTTCATGAGTGGAATAGTGAATGTTCCGGTGGTAACGATATTGGCGATGCTGGACCCTGAGATGCTTCCCATCAGGCCACTTGCAACAACAGCAGCCTTGGCAGGCCCGCCTCTAAATCGGCCAAGCATTGAAAGAGCGATTTTTATAAAAAATTGACCGGCACCGGCAGCCTCTAACAATGCCCCCATCAGTACAAAGAGATACACGATCCGTGCGGAGACTCTCAACGGTATACCATAGATGCCTTCAGTGGAGAGCGCGATCTGGGTGAGAAATTTTGTGAGTGACACCCCTCTGAATGCGAAAACAGAAGGCAGGCGGGGGCCGAGGAATGCGTAGAGAGTAAACAGGATTACTATGACAGGAAGTGCGAGGCCGACTGCCCTGCGTGACGCTTCAAGTACAAAGGTGACAACCAGTAAACCGAAAATGATATCCATGGTATTCGGAATACCCGAGCGTGAAGCGATTCCGTTCCAGTCAAGCATGAGATATAATGCGGCAATCGCTGCCACTACTGCACATACATATCCTGCAAATGGTACTGTTATCCTTTTTAAAAAGGGTGCGATCTTTGCAGGCAATCCCCTGGTCACCGGCAAGCTAATAAAAATAAGCAGCATGGCAAAGGCCAGATGTATGCAGCGGATTTTTACACTGTCAAGAATCAGAAATGAAGGCAGGGAGAGTTGAAACAATGCCCAGCACAGAGAGATGAACGTAATAATCTTTGAACGTAGTTCTGGTGATTTGGACATGAAAATCCCTGTGAGTTCTACTCCTGAACCAACTGCGGATTAATATGCTTTATAAGATCAGCCTCTTTGTAGTATTTCACTGCACCCGGATGGAGCGGGGCTGAAAGGCCCTCCAGCATATTTTCCCTGGTCAGGACACTGAATGCAGGATGTAGTTTTTTAAATTCTGCCAGATTTTCAAATACTTCTTTTGTAATGGCATACACAATATTGTCAGGTGCTTTTGAGGAGGCCACAAAGGTCCCTTTTACACCAAAACTCCGGATCTCATTTGTATTCTTAGCATTAGGGTATAACGCAATAGGAATAGTTGCGAGGGCATAGTAGGGATATTTGCCTATAAGGCTGTCAATACCAGCACCGGCGATCGGGATAAGCGATACGGCAACCCGTCCGGAGGTTGCCTCTTTAATATTGCCGCTGGGATGGCCGACCGTATAAAAGAAAGCGTCAATCCGCTCATCCTTCAGGAGGCCGGGCGCCTCCACCGCTTTAATATATTCGGCAATGATATCCTTTTCTGTCAATCCGAATGCAGAAAGCGCATCGCGTGAGTTCTGCAACGGGCCGCTTCCGGGATTGCCCAGGTTGACCCTCTTTCCCCGCAACTCAGTGACCGACCGTATACCACTTTTCTCTGAAGCAACGAGTGTGACCGCTTCGGGATGGATAGAGAATATCGATCTGAGCTCCGTGCGGGAACCGCTTTTCTCCCATTCAGCGAGACCGTTGTATGCCTGATACTGGCGGTCTGACTGCACCACACCGAAGTCAAGATCACCGGCCAGAACTGCATTGACATTATAAACCGATCCGGCTGTTGATTCCACAGTGGCTTTTATACTGTATTCATCCGATTTTTTATTGACCATACGGCTTATTGCACCACCAGCAGGATAATACACTCCCGTTACCGCACCGGTGCCGATGGTTACAAATGTCATTTTCCGGCCTGAGCCACTGTTGCCGCAGTTTACAATTACAATAGCAGTGATACTACAGAAAACCGATAGGTACAAAAATTGATGCTTCATAGACTTCTCTTTCAGTTGAATGAAATGGAGTTGTTGGAAAGCGATCTGAAAGAAATATAGCTATACTGAAATGTAAAAGGCAAGATTGAGAATTTTTATACTCTTACAGCAAAATACTGAAAACAGAAAAATATCCTGACGGTAAGCTATACAGAAAGATTTGTCAAAAATCTTATTGTTTTCAGTCAACAAGACTGTTCTTAAATTCCTTCATTCCCAGTTTGTTTTGAATTAATGCACAATAACTGCAAACCGGTTTATGCAATCCTACTTTTAATTCGCGAACGTTTGGAGTGAAGTAGTCAGGTAGGCATAGGCATTCGGGACTATTGTCTTTGAGAGCTCAACCCCTGCTTAATAATCCACAATAGATCGCCGAAATATTCAAATTTCTGAATCCGGTTAAATTTATATTTAAACTTTAGCAGTATTAACCGGCAGTAACATTCTCGTGCGGATTTCGTTAAGGTACTTATCCAGTTTATCTGGGTTAGGAGTATCGGAGTATTGAAAGATATGGTTTCGCCATTAACTCAGGGCATATCCGATTGCCGTGATACAGTAGGCCGTTTTCAGAGCCTGGATATTTTTCGAGGGCTTACTGCCCTGTGGATAGTTTTTTACCACCTGCAGACGGGGCAATATTGGCGATTCCTTAACCAGGTTTTTTATTTTGGTATGCACGGAATCCAGATTTTTTTCATAATAAGCGGCTTCTGCATTTCGGCCTTAGCTTGCAAAACTATATACCGGGAAAATTCCGTCAATACATTTCTTAAAAAACGATTTTTAAGAATATACCTTCCCCACTGGTTCAGCCTTGTATTTCTCGTGTTTGTTTTTCCAATACTCGGGCATCTCGGAGCCCTTGCGATAGGTCGTGCCCCGGCAACGCTTCTGAGCAATCATATTTACAATGTCTCACTTGTTGACTGGTTCAAGATCGTAACCCTGTCAAAGGTGTTTTGGGCGCGCACCTGGGCTGTGTGGGAAGTATACTATAACATAAACACTCCGATTTGGTATGTTTCGATTCTTATTCAGTGTTATGCTGTTGTCGTGTTAATACTATTCTTGTTTCCCAGGCATTACCACAAGGCAATGCTTGTGGTAACAGTGCTTTCGATCGTATGTTTGATTCCAAATGTGAAGGCAGCAGTTCCCCTCGGCCTTTTCCTTCCGTTCTGGTTTCCTTTTGGTGCCGGGGTTCTTTTGCATTTCGCTGCGGGAAGGACACATATTCTTCTGACATTCCTGCGCAAGAATCGAAGTTTACATGCACTGCTGCTCTTTTTATATATGACTCTGTCTGCCGCTCTGTTAAGCTGGTATTTCTCGGATACTCTATTTAGCCTGACCGTAGCTGTTTTTTTCTGGTTACTGCTGCCGATTGATGATGCTCTGGGTAAAGCAAGAGTGTTCAGACCGTTGGTTTTTGTTGGGGCGTTTTCTTATTCACTATACCTGCTTCATGC
Source organism: Chitinivibrionales bacterium (assembly GCA_030593665.1). Next base: position 4,747 of record JAUVGS010000039.1, read on the forward strand.
TCCGCTTGCCCGAATTCTGTACCCGCTAATCGTGGAGACGACCCCTCTCCCTTCTTCACTTACAGTACCGCTCGTCGAGATTCCGGTAATCATTGCGGTGAGCTATTTCTGGTATCTGTTTTTTGAAAAACCCGGAGGGCTCCGTGAAACAGCAAAGGCTTTGGGGCATCCGTGGGAGACTCTGCGGGCGGGAGTACGGAAGGACTTTCAATACCCGGATACCATACCTATTTCACATGCAGAAAATAATCATCGTCAGAATCCCGTTTGCAAACCTCGCCAATAATGGCTGATGCTGTATCACCGGCTTCATGCAGCGCTTTAATTGCTTTTTCCGCATGTTTCGGTTTGATAGCAGCCAGAAGTCCTCCGGAGGTTTGTGCCTCAGAAAATATTTTCACCTTTTTCTCATCGGTATTTTTTTCAACATAGGTGAACTCTTCGATGTATTCAACCGTTTTACATACACCCTTGGGATTGAATCTCTCCATCAGGTCAAAGAGGTCATCGAAGAAGGGCACTTTTTCACTGTCAAAAGAGAGTTTGACATGGGAATTTTTTGCAAACGGTAATGCGTGGCCGAGTAAGCCGAAACCGGTAACATCAGTGAGTGCACTAATATCATATTTAAGAAGGGTTTCACAGGCATATTTATTGAGACGAGCCATGGTGTCAACAAAATTTTTATACTGTTTTTCATTTAATCCGTCTTCACTAACCGCACTGGACATGACGCCGGTACCCAACGGTTTCGTCAGAATGAGCAGATCACCTATCCGGGCGTGCGTATTTGATACCACGGCATCAGGGTGCACGGTGCCGGTGACACTCATACCATAGACGAAGGTGTCCTGTTCAAGGGTATGGCCGCCGACTAATACCACCCCGGCTTCAGTAAGTTTTTCACTCCCGCCGATAAGCAGCTCTTCAATTGCCTCAACCGGTATTTTGCCCGCAGGATAGGCCAGTACATTCATAGCCGTGATTGCCTGTGCACCCATAGCCCATATATCAGAAAGGCTGTTCGCAGCGGCAATTCTTCCAAAGTCACGCGGATCATTAACCACCGGGAAGAAAAAATCGACTGTCTGTACCATGGCTAAATCATCAGAGATTTTATATACCCCTGCATCGTCGAAGGTTTCCATGTCCTCAATAAGATTCGCACATTCTATTTTAGGTAAGTTATGTATAATTCCTGCCAACCTGGCTGGTTTGAGTTTACCTGCTCACCCGGCACAGGGGGCATAATCGAGCAGGCGGATCTCTTTACCTTCAGGGAGTGCATTTTCCGGCGTTTGGGGAGTTTGTTCCTCTTTGCTTTGTAAAAACTCGCAGTAGGTCTGTTCATTACGTTCACGGTGAAATTTGATGCACTCTTTACAATTACTGCGGCGAATACAATCTGAAGGACAGGGACAATTTTTTCCGTCATAAAGTTGCATGATTATTATTATTATTCAATTTTTAAGTAAATTGTATTGTCTGGTAGTTAATTTATTATAGTAATATTGACCGTTTTTATGCAATATGTTTATAAATGTATACAAAAACTTATAAGAATGTTTAAATATATGTAAATTTTCAGTATAAGCGATAAGACAACTATGAATTCCCCTGAATTTCCTTCAGATGAGTATCGTTTTCTTGAAGAAATAAAGAAATATTGCAATTTTTCACCCGATGACCGCTATATACTGGGTATTGGTGACGATGCTGCAATTCGGTCATGTGATACAAACGAGCAGCTTGCTCTCACCGGTGATACACTAATCGAGAATGTCCATTTTTCACTTGAATATATGAGCCTTGAGGAGGTAGGGTATAAGGCTCTGGTAGCTAATATAAGCGATTGTGCCGCTATGGGTACGGTACCTGATTCAGCCCTTATACAGGTTGGTTTCCCTGAAAACAGTGAGAATATTGAAAAGAACATAACGATGTTATACAAAGGTTTTAATAAAGCGTGTATACAGTGGAAATTTCCTATAATAGGCGGTGATTTATCAAAAGGACCATGCTGGATAATAGCAGTTAGTATGATAGGAAGAAAAGAGTCTCAGGCAAGGGTTTTAATGAGAACGGGTGCTCTGGCTGGTGATGCTATCTGGGTGAGTGGAATACCCGGAAGAAGCGCTGCGGGACTTGCGGTGTTGCAAAAATGGGGACGTGAAACATATCCGGAAGAATACCGCGATCTGGTCGAAACCCATATCTCACCGCAGGCTCGAATTGATGTGGGCATGCAACTTGCCGATGACAAGGATGTGCATGCGGTTATTGACCTTTCTGATGGTATCTCCAGGGAATGTTACACACTTTGCCATGAAAACAAGGTAGGAATGCTGCTTAACCCTCAGAAGGTATGCAATATCCCTGCAATTGAGGAACTTTCTGAAACACTGCAAATATCCTGGTATGAGTGGTTTTTATATGGCGGTGAAGATTATGAGCTGCTTTTTACTGCTTCTGAAGAGTTTGATTCTTCTTTTACTGAAAATGGAATCCGACTTTATAACATTGGATCAGTAACAGACAAGCAGAATGAAGTTTCCTTAATTGATTTTAATGATCGGTCTATAATAATTGAAAAAAAAGGCTGGGATCATTTGAAACAATAAATTTACAAAGAAAGTATGTATTTTTATTTAACTTTGCAATACACAATACTATAATATGAAAAGGATGTTTGGATATATATTGGTAACCGTTCACGGGTTCAAAGGTTCAAAGGTTCAAAGTTCAGGGCTCAGGGTTGAAATCCAAAATCTCGTGTCCTCCAAAGCTTTATTGAAGGAGGAAAAATTAAAGAATGTTTACGAATTTTAAAATTATTCATCAATGAAAAGTGACAGATACTTGCTATGATGCAGCGCAGACGTAAGAAATTAGGTGAGATCCTGGTTGCCCAGGGTTTTATTGATGAACAGCAGCTCATGGAAGCTCTTGAAGAGCATAGAAAGACCGGTGCAACCCTGGGTTCTACATTGGTTAAAATGGGGTATATTGCTCAAGATGAACTTAACAGTGTGCTTGGCGAACAGATTCAGCTTAGTCAACGAAAAAGAATTGGTGAAGTACTTGTTGAACAGGGATTGATAGACGAAAGGCAGTTGCATGAAGGTTTAGAGGAACAGAAAAGGACCAAACGGCAGTTAGGACAGTGCCTTATCAAGCTTGGCTATATCTCCGAAAATAAACTGATCGATGTTCTCAGTGCACAGCTTGATGTACAACATGTCATGCTTGATAATTTTACGTTTTCTCCCCGATTGCTTAATGAAGTCCCCGAGGAGATGGTTCGGAAATATAAGGCAATTCCCCTGTATGAGACGCATGGTATTATTACGGTTGCGATGGCTGATCCGACTAATCTTCGAACTATAGATCACCTGAAGTTTAAGACCGGCAAGGAAATTGAACCGGTTATTGCCTCAGATCGAAGCATCCTTGCTGCCATTGAACGGAACTATGCAATCGGTAACCTGGAGCAGATGAGTGATATCTTCGCCGATGTACAAATCGGTGATGATTTGGAGGTGCTCGCGGATGCGGATGAAGGAGAGGCGCTGACCGATGAAGAGGGACAGCAGGTCATTAAGATTGTTAATCTTATTGTCAACCAGGCTGTCGCTGCGGAGGCCTCCGACATCCATATTGAGCCGATGGAACGGTACTATCGGCTGCGGTACCGTGTGGATGGTGAACTGGCTGAGCAGAACCCGATTCCATTGCAGTTACGTGCCCAGATTGTATCCCGTATGAAAATTATGGCTGGTATGGATATTGCCGAGAAACGAAAACCGCATGACGGGCATTTTCAGATTCGTTATCAGGGGAGGCAGATTGATTTGCGTGTGTCAACATTCCCTGCAATGACCCGCGGACGTGGGGTCAATGAAAAAGTAGTACTTCGAATTATAGACCAGGAAGGAATGATGCTGGCCCTTGATCAACTGGGATTTCTGCCGCATACCCTGGATCTCTTTGATCGGTTAGTCCGCCTGCCTGATGGTATTCTACTGGTAACGGGACCAACGGGGAGTGGGAAGAGTTCAACCTTGTATGCGGTTTTGCATCGCATCAATGTTTTTTATGCGAATAAAAAGAATATTGTGACCATGGAGGATCCGATTGAAAACAACATGGATGGTATCAATCAGGGGCAGATAAACCCGAAAGCCGGCTTTACTTTTGCTGCCGGCATGCGCTCCCTCCTTCGTCAGGACCCGGATATCATCATGGTTGGTGAAATGCGCGATACCGAAACCTGTCAAATGGCAGTACAGGCGGCGCTTACCGGTCATTTAGTATTTTCAACTCTTCATACAAATGATTCGGCAAGTGCATTTACCCGTCTCTTTGATATGGGAGTGGAACCCTACCTGATTGCGTCAACGATAAAGGGAATTCTTGCACAGCGTCTCGTACGGAAAATCTGTGGTAAGTGTAAAGAGGAATATGTCCCTGAAGCTTCCCTGCTTCAAAGGACCGGTTTGAAGCCGGGGGTTAAAATGTTTCGGGGAAAAGGGTGTCATTTCTGTGAGAATACCGGATACCGTGGGCGAATAGGTGTTTTTGAACTCCTGGTTCCTGATCAAAAGGTGGAAGGGATGGTAATCGGACGAAGCTCATCGGATGAAATCAAACAGTACTGTCTTCAAAAGGGAGGGTTTGATACTCTCAGGCGTGACGGTCTTCGTAAGGTACTTAGTGGATTAACAACACTTGAGCAGGTATTGGGAGCTTCACAGGATGACTGATTTTTCTCCTTCACATTCATTTATTGATTCAATTATTCTTAAT
>JAUVGS010000083.1 GCA_030593665.1 Chitinivibrionales bacterium
CCTTCCCTGAATCCTTTATCCTGATAAACATCAGCTCCACCATTGATAAAGTCATTCAGAGAATCATCGGGATGATTCTCATCATTCCATATTTTGTATTTCTCTGTGGTGTCTCTTGTCCAACCGTTGATTTCATTGTCCGCCGGCAGGTAATCCCATGCATGATATGCATTGACGATAAAACAGAATCCACCGGCTAAAACAAGTATCCATTGAATAGATTTTCTCATATTTTTATCCTATTGCAACTGATTGAATAAATACAACTATTTCCTATATAGCAGAAAACGTTCTCATGCTTAATTTTACAACTTTCTTTTCTTGTCTACCTATTAGTTGGAAATTGATGCAGTGAAGCGGCAAAAGCTGTTTATATTAATATAATACTATTTTTTTGCATTAGAAGATGTTATTACAGAAAACGTTTTCTGGTTGGAAAACAAAACATATAATCTTGTCATTGTGGAATGATATTCCCAAACTACGAGGTTAATATCGCAACAAAATCACTTTACGAACCAGAGTGACCAGATCCGTTTCCAGAACTATAAAATATACTCCTGGTGCTATACGCCGGCCATCGCTCCCTTCCCGGCAATAATCATGCGTTCCCGGCAAAAAGGTGTTTTCAATTATACGTGCCTGCTTCCGGCCTGCGGCATTAAAAATACCCAGCCGCACTAGTGTCCTTTTGTCAATGGTAAAGTACCCGCTCACCTTTCCACCGAATGGGGAATTTACAAATAGCGAAACCGACGGAGCAACCGGCGGGGCAGTACAGTTTTTGGAGTCGGTCGTAGTGCTCAAATTTCTTTTGTGAATGCCAAGTCCGGGAGAGCCTATCCATACCATAGAAGAATCGGCTGGCTCAAAAGCCACCGGAACCGCAAACGGCCAGGTAAGCCCCTCGTTGATCTGCTCCCAGTTCTGACCACCATCCCCCGAATAGAGGACACCGTGAGAACCGGAAGGATCTCCCCCGGCTTCCAATGCCCGTGAAGAAGTTGCGATAATAATATCGGGGTTGATTGGGGAAACAGCGCAACGGCGCATATAATCATCATCTAATATTTTTTCCCAATTATCGCCGGTATCAGAGCTTCTGTAAAGCCCCTTGCCGGATCCGAATACCGAAACATAAACCCGGCCGGCGTTATGCGGGTCAGTAACAATGCCGAAGACCCCGGCAAATCCCCACTCCCAAAAAGAGCCGCTGCCGCTGATGTGCGGACTACCGACCTGTGTCCAGCCATCTCCTCCATTAATGGAACGCCACAAACCACTTTCTCCCCCGGCATAAACCAGATTGCCGCTAAACCGATCAATGGCCGTAAACCGGCATCCGCCGTTGGTAAAAACCAGACTCCAGTTGTAACCGTCATCGGTGCTTCGGTAAACATTGCCCTTCGCCGTGACAAACAAAACACGGCTATCTTCCGGGCTGTTCGGATCCACACTGATGCCCATAACTTCCTGCCGAGGCAGTCCGGTATCCGCAATTTCCCAACTGTCCGGATTACCTTTCTTGCTGCTTCGAAGGAGATAGGTAGGTTCTTCTCCGTTCTGGAAAGGCGACAATGTTGTCCATACGACCCCTGCACGGGCAGGGTCAGCGGCAATAGCGGCCGTGTTGCCGCCGTAACCATTCCAGCCACCGGTATGCTCCACTGTATTGCAGAACGACCAGCTTGCACCGTGATCCTGACTACGCCAGATACCAATATCAAAAAATCCGGCATAGATCAAATCATGGTCTGCTTCGCTGATAACAATAGCCATCATATTCACATTGTCAACCCCGCGTGAAAGCCAGCGCCCGGCGCCCTGAGTGCCTGTTTCGTTGCAATACAATTGAGTTACGTTTCTGCCACGATCCAGGGTGCCGTACACAAATTGTGAATTGCACCAATACAACCTGTCCGGATTAGACGGGTCCTGGGTCGGCGCGAACAAGTTCGCGTTATAAACCCAGTGAGCCAGAGACCAGCCCCACACCCAGTCATCCACACTGCTCACTTTTGTCCAGGTGCCTGTCGAACCCGCGGAAGTGGATTCCCAGATTCCCGAACTATTCTCCCAGGGATAATTCCTCCGCAATTCCGCCATGCGAATCGTTTGAGATTCTTCGGTGTCCAGCCAGATGTATCCACCGCGATTTGTTACCGGCGCCCAGTTATTTCCGCAATCATTGCTGCGGTAAAGGTATCCGGAATTGCTCCCGTCCGCTGATGCCCAGATAACGGCCGGGTTGAATTTATCCGCGGCAATATCAACCACGGTATCGGATATGCCGCTTGATACCAAAGTCCAGCTATCTCCCCCGGTTGTACTGAGGAACAAATCCGCCGGGCCTTCGGCAAAACGCCCCTCTCCGGTTAAAACATAAATTGTATCGGAAGTATTTACCCCTAATTGAAGCTCAAGGATCCGATGGCCGGTGGGAATACTCTCTGAAACCAGACTCCATGAAAGACCACGGTCAATTGTCTTATAGATCTGACCTTCGTTTGAATTCCATACCGGATGCCAGCCTGCGTACCCGATATCCGCATCCACCGCCGAAAAAACCATAGACTCAATGTAACCTGACCCAAGTACAGATTTAAAGGAAACGCCATTATCCGCTGTCCGGTATATGCCCTTATCGGTGCCGACATAGTAGATATCGTGATTGAGTGGATCGAATGCGAAACAGGCAACATGCGTTGCAGTCATACCCTGGCTTGCACCAATATTATCCCAACTCTCCCCCTGATCATGGGTACGATAAGCTCCACTCAAATCACTTCCGACCAGTAAAACACCTGATGGGCCGGCTCCCGCACGGGCAAACCATCCACCGCCACCTGGATTGGTGCTCTGCCAGGTACCAGGAATACCATTGACCTCTGTGATTGACAAAAGAGTGATAAATAGTGTGGTTGTAAAAAGTATTGTTTTTTTCATTCGATATTGTTTTCTCTAATTGGTTGCGCTATGTTCCACTTCTATTATACTAATTATTAGCGATAGAATACATAGATTTTTTTTGTCATAACACCATTTGAGGTCACTACTGAAACGAAGTATACTCCCGAAGAAAAACCACCGAGATTTAAAGTAGTATTAGAATCGCCCCGATTCACGACAGCGCGACTGATCGTCCGCCCTTCAGAATCAATGATAGTAATACTACTCCCGCCGGTGCCCGGGATATGCATTTGAAGGCTATTCCCACTTTGTCGCATGTAGAATCCTTTGTCTCTCTTGCTGACATTCTCCTGTGTCGCGGTATTATCCGAATAGGTAACAGTCAGCTTCGGGCGCAGATTCGGAACCGCATATTCACCTGAGTGAAAATAATTTTCCTGATTAAGTGAGAATTGTAACCCCCATCCTCCTGTTACAAGAAGGATAAAACCGTGGTTTTCTACCTTACCGTTAACCATATCAAAAACGAAGTCGCTTACATCCCAATCAAACCATATATTGTTATTATCCGGATACTCATAAAAATCTCCAATTACCGAGGTATCAAAATCGCCGCCGGGCTTAGACCAGGGATTTTTCCAGTTTGTACCGTTTTCGCTCCATGCCTTTGTAATTCTAAAAACAGCATAATCTTTGCATTTGCCAACATGCCCTATAAAATTATGAAATTTATATATTTCCAGCACCGCGCTTTCAATAGTAGATTTTGGCGGTATTAAAGAGAGATCAAATTTCAGAGCCACCCGGGCCAGACGAGGGTTGTTATCACCTCAACAGGTAAAATTGCCAATGGCAAGAACGTCTTCCTTTCCTTTTGCCGGGAGGAAATACTCAATATCATAAATTAATTTGGCATCTTCGCATCCGGTATATCCGCTAAGACCGTTTTGGAGAACAACAGTTTCTCCGGTAACTAAAAAGAGGAATCCGGCTGTAAGAGCAAGTAACAGGGCGTAGTTTTTTATTTTCATGCGCATCTTATGTCTCGATATTTTTAGGTTTTAGATAGTACGAAATATGATTATAATATAATCAAAATTATCTAAAAACAACCAGTTTTTTGACGAGTAAAGAGTTGTAATACTTTAACCTGACAAAATACACGCCACATCCCATAGCTGGTTGATTATATGACTGTGCGCGCCACCTGACCGAGTGGCATCCTTCTGCAGCGTGCTGTTTCCGGTAATGAAACAATCGTCTCCCTTGAGCATTGCAGACAGTAATTGCAAACTCCCCATCCTCCGGAAGGTTAACCGAGAATCTCACACTCTTTCCACCGATTATTTGTGCGTGAATATCCGCATTGTCATTCAGGTTAAAAAGGGATTTTTCTTTGATGGGTGTTATTGTTGTGTCAACGAAAAGCGGCGCGGCTCTGTCTATGCGATCCGGATCAAGTCTGAAAGTGTAACTTGTGTCGGGGCTCTGAAAAGAAATGTATTTTCCCCCGGCGTTTTCCTGTACAACACACGTAACAACCGGCGATTCGTTCGCGGGGTATGCCTCAAGCATTGTAATGAACATCGTGTTTGAGTTTTTTGTCTTGTTATAGATTTTGAGAGCCGGGATAGAATCCATTTCTTCACCGCCGGTTCCGACGATTTTCTGTTTCCATGTTTGCAAAGCACCATTATACGGTTCAATAGATGTAATAAAGAGCGCACCGCTGTCACCTTCTACTTTGCATGTGTTTGTATCTACCTGTTCAAAGGGGAAGTCGGCATGCAGGTATGATTCAAACAAAGATGCGGTATCTGTTTTAAATTCGTCAGCTATTACCCAGCAGTCCGGTCTGATAAACAGGACATGCCGGAGAAACTCTTTGAGTCCGGCTTCCTTTTTATATGCCGGTGTTACATCGCCAATAATATAATCATACTTTTTTGTGGTATCCACACGCAGTATACGCGCACCTCTGCTCTGCTGACAGAGAAGGTCGCCGCTGAACCATGCGTTGCCTTCACCTTCCTGCCCCACGCCATTTATCAGCGCAGTGTTTTGATACGCCGTTGTTTTAAGGGTATAGCCATCGTCAACAATGAGCCGGTCACCGTGGGCAAAAAGCTGGAAAGCTCCCGCGTCAGGGTGTACATGTCCACCACCGGGATCATAGGTAAAATTTTTAATTGCGTGATGACCAATATGCGGGCCGCACTTAAAGGCAAAAAGCGATTCACGACCGTGCCATCCCGACCGCATATAAACAATATCCATATCATTAAAATGTTTCAGGATTGGAAGATTATCCGGCGGTACCGGCGGCACGGAAGGATCTACCCAGATCAGATTCAGAAACCGGGCGCTACCGCCGCAATAATCTTCATTGTCAAGCTTGTCCCCCAGCCACTGCGCGCATCCATTTTTATACTCCGCGGCCAGTCTGCGAAGCATATAGTCCGGACCGTACCAATCGTAGCGGGGGCCGTCCGCGAATGTCATAAGACTTGAACTTTTTTTGGCGTAAGCCTGCGGCAGCATGCCGTAGAGTCTGAACAGGTGAGTATTCATAAACCATTTATTACCGCCATAAAGATCCTCCTCAAGCAAATCCCTTGCAAGATCCATAAATTTCAGCAGGTTTTCAAGGCCATAAGACCAGTAGGGAATCCCTTCATGTGAAGCTCCGTCCGGCCCAAGTGCGGCCATGGTTGTTTTAAATTTTTCAAGAGGAAGGAGTATCCAGCCGTCTACATCACTGCTATCGCCAAAGAGTGCCAGACCAGCCGCGCTAAGCCCTGCCATATTGACCCACTGGTGATTCTGAAGATATGAATCGTGCCACCAGATTTCTTTATTCACCAGTTTCTGAAACATGAATTCACCACGACTCAGCAAACAACCGCGCACTGAGTCAAGGGTGTTTGAATCCAGATCATGAAAGAGCCAGTCATACGCGAGAGCCATACCGTATAGTTGATGCCCGGCAGCCAGATCAGTACCGTCAATTTTTTCAAGACCCCAGGTGGGATATCCGGCAGAGACAAGCATGAATTGTTTTGCCGCGGTCAGGTATTTCTGATCATCGGTCAACCTATACGCCATAGCCAGATGGGGCATCATGTTGCCGACAGGTCTTTGCCACAATTGTTCATTATTACTACCCGTAGTCGTATATGTTGGCGGACCATTATTTACCCCATTGTCAGCAATCGACAGCATCTCACTCAGAAGCGTGGTGTACGGTTCACTGCTTATTTTCAAGTTTAGGTCTGCGAATTTCTCAGCGGTTAGATATAAGCGTGGATGCTGTGAACTCAGCGAATCAAGCGGAGCGGGGATAGTGTCAAAGTGATAAGGATGGGGAGTAAAGTCATCGATCTCAAGTAAAAACACATTGTCAACAATGGCATCCATGTAGACAGGAGTGTTGGTGCCTTTTTCAAAAGCAATCAAACCGCCGTTGGCTTCTGCGATACATTCAAACTCTAAAAAAAGCTTCTGCCACCCACCATTAATGATGACATATTTTGATGAACTTACACGGCCGATACCCGAACCGTCCTTTGTGTATTCCACTTTAAAATAGGGCGCAAAGAGCGGTAAAACGCTGTCAATAGATATCCAGCTTGTAAATCTGTACTTCTGCCCTGCCTGTAGAGTAAATTGTTTACCGTATGCGTAATTCCAGCCGGTTTCCTGTTTACCGGTAACCCGCATTACCTTTCCGCTATCCGGATTACTGACAACCTTTGTCACTATACCGGCGCGTGGAATCCATGCAGTATCATTTTCAAAATCATTGAAAAAAATAGTGTCGCCCGGGAAAGCGGTGACCGTTGCGAAAAGAAAAAGACAGATATGTACGATGTTTATTTTACGCATTATTATTTCTCCCTGCGCGATAAATGATTATTTAGAGCTATCTACAGGATTACTGTTTTAAATGTATACCTATTCTCCCCAATCGTAAATGTCACCAGACACACGCCAACACCATACTTCAGCCACTCATGAGAAATATCAAATACCTGTTTCCCTCCGGGCAGTATTCGTTTCGCAAGAGTTTTTCCGGAAACCTGCATAATGGCAACTTTGATAGCAGCATTACTATTTATGACGAAACGGCTGCCATATTGAATAATACCGGCCAGCGCATTACTAATGTGCTTCTGCTCTGCGACAGGCACACTCGTTAATGTATCCACATACTGTTTGTACTCACTATACAATCGTGCTCTCTCCGACACTTCGTCAATAGAATCTGCGGTATAGGTTCCTGCCGGGAAAGTATGGAGTGGATTTGGATCCATATAGTGAAACCCGAAACAGACAAAGGTATCTGCGTAAACAGACTCCGCGTTAAGTTGTCTTCTAATGTTTTCTATTGACGAAGGCGCGAATTTGGGATTGAGGCGGGAGCCATGATTTGTAAACAGCTCCGAGTTTGCCCAGAAACTTTTTTGGGCAGCCTCGGCGGCATCTCCTACTGCTTTATAAAACTCAGATATTTGATCATTGCTTTCGGTGAGTGTGTGCGGATCAACACCGGCGCCGTCCTGTAGAATGAGTATGTCAAGATCAGAATTTGAAAGAGCGTAGACCCACATGTCGCCATACTGTTTTGCGGTGGAGAGAGTCACATTAAAAAATGGTGAAATAGAGAGCCTGGCCCCGGGCGCCTTTTCATGAACACGATCCGCGACCCGGTCAAGAATGGAGGCCAGATAGGGCCAGTTGCCCGGAGGGATAAACGCAACATTGGCAATCTCTATTGTATAGTAGAATCCCAAAAACGCATTGTGCGATCCATACCGCGCAGCCAGATCATCAACCATGGAAAGTGATCGCTCGACGTGATACTCTATAGTAGCACTGTCA
>JAUVGS010000027.1 GCA_030593665.1 Chitinivibrionales bacterium
GGGGGGTTACCGTTGTCAGTAGAGCGAACCCGTATTGTATACGTGTTTTGTGACTCATAATCAAACGATGCATCTGCCTGCAGATTGCTTCCGCTGATATTAAAGTCACTGCTTCCGTTTATCAGGGTATAGGTATGATTCTGTCCCAGGTCCTCATCGTCAGTTAAAAATGAGCCAACCACTGCATTGGCACCGGCATTCTCATTGACATGGTTATCATCAAGAGTGATATTTGAAGGTGTTTCATTAACATTATTTACAGAAATAGTAAATGCTTTTTCGGTCGATAACCCTCCCTGATCTGTTGTTCTTACCCGAATGCTATAACTTGATTGTGATTCAAAATTAAATGATGCAGCAGTTCTGAACGATGTTCCGTTAATTGAAAATGAGCCATTCCCGGAAGAACCGGTACCGGATACTAAACTATATGTATGGCTATCCTGTGGAAGGTCTGAATCGACTGTTGAAAAAGTGCCGACGGTAGTGCCTGATGATTTATTCTCATCAACATCATTGTTTGAAAGATTTATATCAGTCGGTGGGTGATACATATTAGTCCAGGAAATCCGATCAAAGGTATGGAATACATTATAGGAGGTTGAATTTGCATACCCTATCTTACCACTTGGATGCGTGCCATTATCTGTTATCGTACCAATCTGGTTCCCATTTAGATATACTTTAAAGTTATTGCCATCCAATTCTACTTTCAAGGTAAAATTAATACCAATTGTTAAATTTTGCGCAACAACTGTCCCTGACGCGAATGTTCCGGCATTCGCGACAGCATTTTTCATATAGTATACTTTCCCAGAACCTTGATCGATATTGGCCCTATATGCATAGAGATAATAATATGACGTTTGAGACGCCCACCTGAATACTATACCGCCATTATAGCTTTGCCATGCATCAGGGCAGATCATATCAACCTCTACAATACCATCATTATTATTGTTATGTTTAGCTATTAGAAAAGATGGATTAGTAGAACTAATGTTACCGTCAGGCCCGACTGTAGTACCTGCTTCTGTCCATGTTTTATTACCATACCTATCCCAGTTTGCAGTATAGGATCCATCAGTATGGTGATCAGTAAAATCAGCCCCGACGCTGTTGAAAACTAAACAACCAATAAATAGAAAAATAACTATCTGGGTATTTACTTGAGTGGTGTTAACGCCATCAATCGTAGGGAATCCTTTTTTTAACCACAACATAATGTACATAGTTCTAAATTACACCAGTTAAGTGAATACCCAGAAATAACTATTACTGAAAATTTCTTGCGATTCTTTCCAAATATGGAAAACAAACTATCTCCTATGACTGTAATACGAACGAAGGACTAATAATAAAATGAGATAGACACTCTGAGAGGACAACAGTACAACCGTGCTATACGGACTCTCCTTATATACTGTAGTGCCATGGATCCACCTCAAAAGTTATTATATATATAATGATTCTATGAAAATTTAGAATAGAAATGTTTATAAAACCTTCTCTAAAATAATCTAAAAGTACTATGTGATGAAACAATTGAAAAAAATAACTGTAACCCGCATTATACAAGTGAACAACTGTGAATAGGTTTATGATTTAGTTTATGGGCAGGTTTATGGGAGGAATTTGATTTTAGATTTTGGATATGGGATTTTAGATTTAAAAAACTTTTACCAATAAAGCAGAATTGCAATGTCTCTGTGCGATGATTTTATTATTTCATCTTTTTTTATTGATAACACCTGAAACCTGATTTTAATTTATTTTTAATCATATGGTAAATACAAAAATATGGCTATCTACTTAGATGATGTAAACGCTATATTTTGTAGTTTATTATACTCATCATTAGCCATATATAGTACCTACATCAGTCAAGTGAATACCCATATACAAAAAAACAAATCCAATATTGGCAAAAAAGTGCTTTGGAGGATTTAAAAGCTTCTCAGGACCTGGTTCAGAAAAAACATATCCGCCAGAGTTTATTTTTTGCTCATCTTGCTCTTGAAAAAATTCTTAAGGCACATGTGTGTAAGCAAAGTAAAGACCTTGCCCCCCGGACACATAACCTTCTCCGTTTATTAGAAATAATTAATTTACCTGTCGATGAAAATGATATATTCTTTCTTGCTGAAATGAACCAATATAATATAGAGGGTCGTTATCCTGAAATCTATGAAACTCTTCCTTCTCTTAAAAGTGCAAAAAAAACTGTTAATAAAACTTCAGGGGTTTTCAAATGGTTAAAAAATCAATTATAATAGCGGTAAACAAATACCTTGAAACAGTACGCAACAACGGAATTAAAGTTAGTTTCGGTGTAATTTTCGGATCCCAACTTAAAGGTAATACTGATAAATGGAGTGACATTGATCTTATAGTTGTTTCTCCTGGTTTTGATAAGAGGAAACAAAGGAAGGATATATCTCTGCTTTGGCGGTTAACAATTCAATCCGACAATAGAATTGAACCTATTGCTGTTGGAAAAAATGAGTGGGAAACTGATGACACCCGGCCTGTAATAGAAATTGCCCGTCGTGAAGGTGTGGTGGTAACTCCAGAACCAGCCGCGCATTCTAAATAATCATCTTATTACATTGGTATTAATCTGAAATTAATTATTTCAGACAAGTCAACCGCTTCTTCCCGCCGTAAACAACCTTACCGGCCTTATTCTTCGCTGTCATGCGCATGATATACACGCCTGCCGGTAAAACACCGTGCTTAAGATCCCTTCGGCTGTCAAAATAGAAAACATGGTCACCCGGCGTGAGGCGTTTACGCTCTATACCTTTCCACAACTGCTGGCCGCGAAGATTATACAGGGTAAGGTGTACCTCTTTTATGCCCATTGGCAGACGATAGTGTATCTTGATCCGGCCGTTAAACGGATTCGGGTACGCCTTTACAAACTTCAACGGCAGATAGTTCTTGATCAATGACTTCATGTAATTATCCGTACCAATGACGACTATCCGGGTAGTACTGCTCTTCGCATTAACCTTGATCTTCGCAGTACCTGCATTGGTATACTTAGTATAGGTCTGTGTTGCCTGGTCGAGTATCTTTGCGGTAAAGCCTTCGGGTACTGCGTTCAGATTATCAAGAAAGTATTCTATCTCAGTTGTCTTATCGCCGTTATTGGTAAAACCTATCTCAAACGAGATACCGCCCTTTTCAAGACTCGTCTGCAGAGACCAGCCGCTGAGCTTATTCCTGCTCGTATCACGTATACCGACCTGCACGGAACTCATGGTCGGCGGCATAAAACCGAACTGCCGGTCACTTGATTTACTCTTGCGATAACCGCACCTGATGCGCCGAAAAAAAGCATTCTTGCCTGCTCCGTGATTCTTCCACATGAAATGGACCTGCCAGGAGTGCGCTGAGTGAGTTGCCTCGCGTCTCTTTGCACTTGCATAGCGGGACAGCGGTAAGGAGATCGGCGGGATCTTCAGCATGACTGCGGCGGAACAGTGGTTGTAGAAGGTATACCCGTCATTCTTCCGGCCGGTATGCATTGTATCAATCACATCCACGATGTTGTCCAGACTGGCAACATAGGTCTCGATTGCCTCATAAATCCTCCCTGATTTCCGCCAGTGGTATATTTCCAGAGAATCCAATACCCCGGGATTGGCCTCGAGAATATCACGCAACATAATCGGAAATTTATACGGCAGGCACAGGTCGGTCCAGTTATTCGGCTTCAGCTCTATCTCATACGGCTGTTTCATTGACGTGGTTACACCGCCATTCAGCCAGAGTGTTTTGTCTGCTGCTGTCTTGCACCAGATCAACCGTCCCGGGACAAGCTCAAAGTTACTTTTTACCGAATCGGCATATTCCATCCACGAATTCTTTGTATCATAGCTGTACCAGCGGTACACACGGTAGTTGTATATATCATACGTCCACTGCTGCATAGTGCCACTTGACAGGGTAAATATCTGATCCAGGGCAGGTTCGTTCAGATACGCTGTTGCGCGTACCGGTTCCCACTTATTCGCGAGTATACCGATTGAATCAACCACCGTACTTCGTACACTCCGTGATACATTCGTCGTATCAAGGTGTACCCCGTCACTCACAGAAATAATCGCACGAACGCCGTATAATTCACTGACTGCATTTGTCGTATCCATGATAAACGCCTTAACCGTTGTATCTTCCGGGCTGTCCAGTGTATCCCTTACGCCATAGTCATACCCTGCGTCTCCGGAGCCATACCTGAACTGCCAGCAGACATTGGCGATATTATCCGCAATCGAAAACCAGGTAGGCATATTGGTTCCCGGCACTATGGTGTCAGTGTTAGCTTCAAGGCCATACACTACCGGGTTGAGCGTATCAGCAAGGATCATGAAGGGATACGCCAGATCGACACTCGTCACGGTATCCCATACCATACCACTGCTCACCTGAAAGCCATGCATCACATATATCAGGCCATTCTTGTACTGGTACAGCCCGAGGTCACTCTCTTTAACACGGCCAGGAAGGTAGTCATATTTAAGGCCGAGAATAAAGGGCGGAATATTGGGAGCTGTCACGTTGAATGAAAAGTATACCCCGCCGACATTGACAAAACCGGCCGGTAATGTTCCCGGATTAAATGCGGTAAGGGTATCCTTCAGGTAAAACGGATCTATTTTTTTGAAAAATATTCTCTCATTTGCCATCCAGATCGTATCGCTCTTAGTGGAGGACATATCAATAGCTTCCCAGGTAAAGGGCGGTGCCTTCTGCACGACAAAACTCGAATCCGTGGGAGGAGATTTCCTGCCGGGGCCTAAAACCGTACTGTATCCGCGAAGCCAGA
The DNA here is from genome assembly GCA_030593665.1 of Chitinivibrionales bacterium. The sequence goes on from JAUVGS010000027.1 coordinate 4,835, forward strand.
GGCCTATCGCATAGGTTGTATCGAAAATGATACCGGGAAACAGTCTGATTTTAGTTTCATTTACTTTCTGTGTAACATCCATCCACTCTACCACATTCTCATCGGCGTCAAACACCGCTGCGGAATCGAGAGACTTAACCCATCCGAACTGATAGGCCCGATCACCGGAGGCGTTAAGGACGCCTACGTGCCATCGGACAATAACGGCATTGCTCGAATCCTCAAACCAGCTTGAATCAACTGAGATTATATTTGGCACAATGGTGGTATCACCCAGCGCAGTCCTGGCCCAGGCGCGTGAGTTTCCCGTTACCTGCGACCACATGTCATCACGGAATATCTGCAACCCCAGGCAGTACCATTTGTTATTATCCAGCCCTTTCACGGTAGTAATGGTCAGGGCAGTATCGATGAACTTTGACTGCGATGCCGGAATCTGAAAGGTATGCATAAGCGGTATCGTATCACGGTCCCACCATATCCGTATACTGTCTGCCGCACTCGCCGGTTTCGTCCAGGTGATATGAAGCTCACCGCCGATTTGAGTACTGTCTGCTGAGAGTCTGCCCGTATATACAGGGCGCGGCCAGCCGATTGTAAAGAGGGTATCAGCCTGTGCCCCGACAGCGCCGTTCGTTCCAATCACACGCCAGCGGCAATATACCGGCTGCTCCTCTATAGGCAGGTCGCCGATATTATCCAGCGTCAAGGTCGCGCTGTCTCCTGCGGCGAGCAACGCCGGTACGCCAATAATCGTATCATACAGAAGCGGAATAAAACCGGGATATTTGCTGCAGTGCAGTATCACCAGGCTGTCCCCGGCAGCGTCAAGTTTTGCTATACTGTCAATATGCAGAAAAACGGTATCACTCTTCATCAGGTACTCACCATGGATAACCAGGGGATTGGGCCGTGCGACCGTATCGATCATGAAGACCTTACCTGCCGGGGCAAAGGGTTCGGGCAGGGTGTCGGAGCTTCCCGGCACATGCCAGAGCACCGAATAATTCAACCAGTAGCATGAATCATGCGGCTGGGTCAGGGAACCGACAGAGAATATTTTTTCAAGACTGTCAGGCGCGGCATCCTTGATCTCCTGCGTTGAGATCATTGCCAGTGACGCCTCCGCCACACCTGCTGCATACCCGTCTGTCTTATACAGCACCCATACCGAATCAGCCCATGGTGACAATGACTCTGTTGAGGGAAAATTTGACAGGTCAAGCTCACTCCATACCTTTACACTGACCTGGGTACTATTCTGAGCGCCCACCATCTCCGCCTTCACCTTAAAAGGATTGTAATACCTGCTTAAGGTTAATTGACATTGGGTACTGGTAACAATACCGATAGTTTTTCCATGAAAGGTATTCCATACTTCACAATGATACACTCTCCCATGGTGCAGTGCCGAATCAACCGGATTAAATTCGAGTTTACTGCCGGTCTCTCCCTGCATGTTGGCGCCGTTTTCATACCACTGATAAAACATACTCCCATCGCCAACGGCGCCGATGCTCAACACCGCCACATTCCCGTCAACCGCGGGGAACTGGATTGGCAGGTCAAGGGTAATCGTTGCGGGCCGGACAACATGCACCAGTATGGTATCACTCATATCCGAACCGGCCGCATTCCAGGCGGTGAAAAAGTAGTACCCGCTGTCAGGTTTGGCCGTGGCACCAATTGTAAAGACCGCGCCGGTACCCGCTGAATCGGCCGACGCCGAATCGGGGTGCCAATGGTACCATGTATAGTAAGGCCCCGGCTCGCCGATTGCGGTTCCCGTTAATGTCAACATACTACCCGCGGGAATAACCGTATCTGCCGGAAAAATCGGGGTAATAACCGGCGTGACATTATGATCGATAACCGTGATCGTGATATCCTTCTCGAAAATACCGGAACCTGCATCCGTTGCCCTCACCGTTATTGCCGGCGCCGGCGTTGTCTCAAAGTCAAGTGCTGCTGCGGTAAATAACGAGTCATTGCTGATGAAAAAACTGTCATTATGCATGCCGCCTCCGGCAAGTAACCAGGTATGGGTATCGCCCGCATCCTGGTCAACCGCACTGAAAGTGCCCACAAACCTGCCGGCCGCAAGATTCTCACTCACCGTATCCGGAAACAGGGTAATATCGGTCGGCGGATCGTTCGCGTTGTTTACCGTTATGGCAAACACCTTCTCGACAGAGAGCGGACTCGCCCCGTTATCCGTCGAACGTACCCGGATGCTGAAACTGTTCTGGGTCTCATAATCCGGCTTGACTGCTATCTGCAAGGTAGTACCGGTGATGGTAAATTTCACGTTGTCGGTATCACCGGTTCCGGTAACAAAGGAATAGGTGTGGCTCTGGTTCATATCAGGATCGGCCGTGCTGAACGTACCGACCACGGTACCCGAGTCCTGATTCTCCTCTATAGCTACACTTGACAGGGTGATATCGGTCGGAGCGTCGTTCAGGTCAACGATGTTTATGATCAACTGTTTTTGAAAGGTCGCGGATCCGTCACTTGTTTGCAGTACAATGGTATCTTTGGGATTCGTCTCAAAATTAAAGGTAACCGCAGTCTTGAGAGTATCGCCGGCAATAGTGAAATGAGTAACATCACCCGAAATTTTTGAATAGGTGTGCAGATCGCCAACGTCTTCATCAGCAGAGCCGAGTATTCCGACAACACTCCCCACCGGGACCGACTCAAGGACATTGGTTGAGGAAAGAGTGATATCGGTCGGTGGATCGTTAAGGTCATTTACTGTAATGGTAAAGACACTGTCAAATGACAACGGCGCCGGAAGACCGTTGTCCGTTGTTCTTACTTTGATGCGGTAACTGTTTTGTATTTCATAGTTAACGGCAGCGCCGGTTTGCAAACTATCATCCGAAACAGTAAAATTCGCGTTGTCGGGATACGTGGCGCCGTCAATCAGTGTATAGGTATACGTTTGTCCGGCATTTGGATCCGTTGTGGTAAAAGAACCGACCGTCGTTCCAACAGCAACATTTTCATTTACTGAAGAGGAAGAAAGCTGTAGCGCGGTGGGAGAGATATTCTGTTCAACAACATGAATGGTAAATGCCTGATTCGGACTCTGATCATCGCCGCCATTGGCGACGCCGCCGTTATCCTTAAGGTAGATGGTACAGGCGGCGGCGCCAAACGTTCCCGCGCCGGCAGTGGTAAATGTCAACGTACCGGTTGCGTTTACCGCCGGTTGGACGGTAAAGAGCGAATTGCTGTCGTTTGTAACCGTAAAGGTTACCGTTTGGCCGGATTCATCGGAAGGCCCTTTGTTTATGTTCGTTACCCAGCCGGTTTGTGAATACGCGCCGCTATTCTCCAGCACATTCACATTCGAACCCTTCGTAAAAGAGGGCTCATCATTCACGGCATTTACGGTTATAGTAAAAGTCTGATTCGAACTCTGGTCATCTCCACCGTTTGCGGTGCCGCCATTATCCTTGAGATAGATAGTGCCGGTTGCGCTGCCAACAGCATTTGATGCTGACGTATATGTCAGGGTTCCGGAAGAATTTACCGCCGGTTGCACCAGGAAAAGTGAATTATTATTATTTGTTACGGTAAAGGATACCGTTTGAGACGATTCATTGCCGGCGCCGGGGCTTAGGGAAGTGGCCCATCCTGTTAAAGATAGGGCACCTGCATCTTCATAACCGACTGCATTAGAACCTTTGGTAAAAGACGGTTCATCATTTACCGGAGTCACATTAATAGTCATCGTATAGGTACTGGCACTATACTCGGATCCGTCAGATACCTGATGAGTAAATGTTGCATAAGGCGTACCATTCCCATTTAACGATGGTTTAAAAACAAGCCTTGTTACATCGGGTACGGACATTTCATCGGTTACATTGCTTCCATTATATTCAAGATCTCCCCCGGTCTCAAGTGATTTGATTTTAATACCGGAAAAGGGATCGCCATCAACATCGTTATAGGTAAAATCGGTTGTCTTGAAGGGGTAATTAACATCTTCATTCACGGTAACCGCATCATTGCCGCCGGTTGGCTTGTGATTTGGATTGTAGGTAATAATCAAACGAACACGGATAACGCTTATCTCATAAGGTTCGGCGTTCGGATTATTAGTAATAATTATTCCCTTATTTGAGGATGAGGTGTTAAGCCATCCCTCTATAAGACTTTTAAAATTGGCGGATGAGTTAAAATTGCGCCATCCTGTTCCATCACAGGTTTCACTTGCCAGAAGATCACTGCCAGGCCATGCAGTTGTGCCAAGATCATTATACTGAGGAGTACCTGACCAGCTCCGCGTATTCTTGTAAATCTTAACATAATGCGTCCCCGCAGTTATATACGAAACATGGTATCCGAAATCAACACTGATAATATCCGCATCACCCGGAACGACGGAAATGTCGAAGTCACAGAGAATTTCCGAATCATACGTGCTGGGGCGCAAATACATTCCACACGGTTGTGGCGTTGTTGAAGAGGGGTCGAGCTTTTGTCCGGCATCCTGATCAACATTATAGATTCTCAGCTTATATCGGGTCGCATAAATAGTAGCTTCATCAGCGTTTGTCAATCCCCAGAAAAGGAAAAAGATGATTCCTGCGACAACGTTTATTTTTCTGCTTTTAAACATGGTACTCCCTGCGGTTCTCCCCCTCCTGACAACATATTCGAAAAAATTATTTGCAGCAATGTATTGTGGCTTAACCTAACCCCGACAAAGGTACTAAAAGTGCATACAGCCGCTTGTGAATAATATATGGTATATAAACTCATCATTTACTACATATATTATAGAATAATTTACATTAATGTATAAAATAATCTACGTGTACTCTGTGATGAAACAATTGAAAAAAATAACTGTAAGCTGGATTATATGAGTAAACAATTTTGAACAGGTTTATGGTTTAGTTTTTGGGCAGGTTTATGGGAGGAATTTGATTTTAGATTTTGGATTTGGGATTTTAGATTTAAAAAACTTTTACCAATAAAGCAGAATTATAACGGCTCTGCACGATGATTTTATTCTTTCTTCAGCACAGGATTAATCACCAGCATTTTTTATACTTTCAAGCTGCTTCAACGTTGATTTTTAATGTGTAACCCAATTGAGAAAATATTCTTTCACAGTCTTCCCAGGTAAGCCCGAATGCTTTTGTATCGGCAAGACCTAATTTGGCAATTACATCCCTGATTGAATCAATATGATCAGATTCAAATTCTTCATTCATAATTGCGTTTTCAGACCAGTCCACTAATCCGTTAATAGAAATTTCATGATGTAAATATTTATTCAGCATTTCTGCAACATCTTTTCTGGTAATCATAGTTTCTACTCCTGCAATTTTTTATGGCCCTTATCAACAGGGTATTTTTCATGTATTTCTACAAGGGTATTCTTTTCATTATATATCTCCTGAGTCAATTACCACCACCAGAGGTGGTGGCTTGAAAAGTGCATCTAAAAGATGCGCTAACATTTGTCACATTGTCAAAATGACATTTACACCAAAACGATCTTTTAAACCTTATTTAAAATTCTGAAACCTTAGTAACCATA
>JAUVGS010000242.1 GCA_030593665.1 Chitinivibrionales bacterium
CAACGGTAACCGGCGCGATAACAGAAGCGGACAGTACGCAAAACAAATTTAACAGACAGGTATGGCCCTTTAGTGATTCTGTTTTCAAAACCTACATCCCACCCCAAAAAGGGAAACACTACTTTATCGACATATACGGAACGTATACGGCATCGACACAAGAGATTGTTCTCACAAACAAGAGCATTGCCGAAATCACAGTAACTAATCGTGACACACTCATGTCCTGTGAAGAGAAATTGTCATCCGGCAGGATAATAATTCAACGATGTCCTTCAATAATGACACAGGACACCCTTGACCGAACATCATGGAAGGAGCTGGCCGGTGACAACCGCGCCGCAAAGAGTGCCGCCAGTGTTGGCATAGAATGGAATGATTACGGCCTGGATGATGATCCGACCCTGGTAAAACTGCGGGATAAATTACTGACCACCGGTTCTGTGGATATTATATATCGCTTCAGCGATTCCCCGGACATCTCTCTTTTGTCTGAATTACCTCCGTCACAGGCAATCCTGTGGTATCGTTTCAGGGAAGATAAAAATTCCATTTCGAATCAGGTCAGATCGACCATAGACAGCCTCCTGGCAAAGACGAATATCAACCGGGTTGTGGTTATACGGACCGGAGGATTAAAAAGGCCGCTTTTTGATTATTTTGACAAACTGTTGTCGCCGGGGCAAGAAAGAGTTGTCTATGAAAAGGAGATTGTTTCTCTGTTTGCAAAGAGCAGTGTGGAGGTGCGGGGGGGCGGAGAACCCGTTACACTTATCAGGCCGCTTAAAAATACCGGCGCCATTGTCATACGGATAAAACCCGCAGACGCTACCTTTGCGCTATACAAAGAGGGTATAAAGAAGAAACATCAGAATAGAGATTTTAAAAACAACACCGTAATAGATATAGGTAAGGGTGAGTGGGTTGCCGTTGTCAAGGCACAAGGGTATATAAACGACACCATTACTGTTGCGGTTTCAGCCGGTGACACTATTGATACATTGATTACTCTGAAAGAGGCGCCTCCGCAGTATGGTTGGGTTACTGTCACTACGAATCCTATGGTAAAGGCCGAATACCGGTTGCAGAGAATTAAAAGATCCGGCAGCTACAGGAAGGGTGATAAAGTCACTGTTAAGGGTCATATCGATAAAGCTGCGCAGGTTCCGGCAGGAGAATGGGGAATAACATTAAGTATTAAGGATTATAAACCTGTTTCGTTTAACCTGACTATAGTGAGCAAAGAAAAAATTGATACTGCAATTCAGCTTGTGCGGATAAATAAGAAAATAGCCATTGATACCCCACTGCATGTACAGCCAAACTTTGAACAAATTTCCCCGGATACGACATCTAAAACAGCATTAAAGCAAAAAACACCAAAAGGCATGGTATTAATTCCAGGCGATACATTCATGATGGGGAGCCTTCCCGGGATTGGTGATGAGGATGAGCATCCACAACATAGTGTTTATGTTAACAGTTTTTATATGGACCGAACCGAAGTAACGCAGGGGGAGTATCGCACTCTTATGAAACACGCCTATGGCCGCAATGGTTATACCGATCCTGATTGGAGTAGTTATGGAGAGGGAAATACCTATCCTGTTTATAATGTCAGCTGGTACGACGCCGTGCTCTATTGTAACGCGCGGAGTAAACGTGACAGTGCTGATACGGTCTACACCTACCGCTCAATCCAGGGAATACCCGGGAACGGTTGTGTTTTGAAAAATGTGGCTATTATTGATTCAAATGGCTATCGGTTGCCAACAGAAGCGGAGTGGGAGTATGCGTGCAGGGGAGGAACGAAAACGAAATTCTACTGGGGAGATAATGGTGATGAAGCAACGGTGAAAAAGTATGCGTGGTATTATGAGAATAAAAAAAACGGAACCCGAATTGTGGCACAGAAGATTCCCAATGACTTTGGGTTGTACGATATGAGCGGTAATGTGTGGGAGTGGTGCAATGATTGGTATGATGAGAAGTATTATAAAAAACTTAAAAAGGCAGGTGTTACAAGAAATCCAATGGGAGCCCGAAAAGGGGATTACCGCGTGTTGCGTGGGGGCTCCTGGTACGATCAGTCAGGGGACCTGCGTAGTGCGTATCGCGACTGGAACGACCCGGTCAACCGCTACAACTACAGCGTCGGGTTTCGTTGTGTGGCGCCCCGGTATTAAACTTTTAATCTTTTTACCCTTTCGCACCGAAGGTGCGATCGAAAAATATTATGAGCAATGCAGAAAATGTAATTGATTTAAGCAGAAGGTTACTTGGCATACTTGATCAATACGTTACGAAATTGCCAAAGGAGAAGAAATTTACTATAGGTAATCGTATATTTGATAGAGGAATAGTAATTCTCGAAGACTGCACAAGGGCATATTATAGTCCCAAGAGCAGGAAAAAGGAAATAATTAAGCAAATAAACATGAATATTGAAATCTTAAGGCAACTATTACGTTTTATGTCTTTGCACTACTTTTTATTTGCTTAAAATGAAATACGCCCATCACAATACAACTTTTAGGAGGTATTATCAATGTCTCTTTACTTCATAGAAATAAAAAAATCAAACAATGATTATCTGGTAACCTGTCACCAGGGTTCACCCAATCTTGTCAAAACAGTTTCAGAAACTGCAAAATTGAATCCGGAACATACAGTGGCAATCAAAGGTAACCTTTTTTCGTTAGAAAAAATAATTAAAGCACTCATTGGTTTTCAAAAAGATGACATGGCACTTGCCTTTGATGAACGAGGCCAGGTTGAATTGGGACAGTATTTATATGCACAACTATTTGGTGATAAAAAACCGGAAGTCTTTAATCTGCCTCCGGGTGACATTATTGACATACGAATAGTATCGGATGATGAGCATATCAACCGTTTGCCATGGGTACTGTTGAATTATGGAGGCAGGTTCCTTACAGCCGAGGGGTGGTCAATAGCGCTTTCTCACATTTCAAAGGTCAATGATCTTTCTGTGTGTAAGCCTGACAATCCATTGCGTATGCTCATTATCGCTCCGGAGCCGAAAGACCAATCCGCAACCGGGGCGGTACAACACCTTGAGGCACTGGATCATGTTTTATCAAGCCGTTATATCACCAAAGAGATGTTGCGAACTTGTAAAACCTGGAAGGAATTTCAGACTCTGTATAACGAATTTGAACCGGACTGTATCTATTACTATGGCCATGGCATTGGTACCTCAGAGACAACACGCCTTATCTTTGAAAAAGAGGGCGGTAAAACAGACGCTATCCCTGTTGCTGATTTCGCGCAATGTATCAAAGCTGCTAATAGATACGCGATATGTATTTATTTAAATTGTTGCGGTGGAGATGCCGGGGGATTTCTTGGCGCCAGCTCACAGTTACGGCCATTTGTGCCGGTGGTTGTGACGAATCGAACGGTTGCTGTAATTGACGCGGCGCAGGAACAGGCATTGTCCTTCTGGAAATGTCTGCTTTTTGACGGTATGGTGCCAAATCGTGCCATGGCTCATGTACGAAGCAGCCTTGTCGGCAGTGGACTTTCATTGAGAGACGCCCGGTGGATGACGCCGGTTATTCATTACTCTTGTCGTACATGGAGCTATACGCCGCCGCCAAAACCCGACCTTTCAGAATTAGATCCCTATTGGCAGTTGAAACTCGACCGAATTAAACAGTACGGCACAATTAATATTCAATGTGCTGATATGCTGAGAGAGAAAAAACCCAAAGCCCGTGTGTATATATGGTATGGAAAATCCGGGCAGGGTGTTGACCTGCTGCATAAACGCATACGTTTCGATCTTCACAAAAGATTTGGTTCGGAGATAGTTTTCCGTGATTTCTACCCTGATTGGCCAATGGAACTTAATAATCCAGACCGCTCCTTTGAAAAAATGATATGTGACGAGTTTTCCCTTTCGTCAGTGAACTATTTTGGAACTGCGCTACGTGACCTTTCAGGAGGTGATTCCGCTAAAATGACACTGTTGTGCATACAGCACAAACCGGTCTCATCATCACAGATTATTAATCATGTCAGTTTGCGGAAGTATCTTTTGTGGCTGGATACTGTTTTATCATTACAGATAAAGGAAAAAGTGCATGGTTTGATCTGTATCTCTTTTATAGTAAAGGATACAACGAAATTTCGCAAGGTGCTTACCGGTAAGAACGGACTTCAAAACCTGACGCTTAGAAATGTTTTATATACGCTGCTGAATCCCCTGGAAGCGATTGACCGTGAGGAGTTATACGATTTCATCCAGTCTCACCATATTCCCATACCACCCTCCCGGCTGGAAGAGACTGTTGATTTGATCATGAAAAAAACCGGGGGCAATTACGAACAGGTCATTGC
>JAUVGS010000365.1 GCA_030593665.1 Chitinivibrionales bacterium
GTCTTAGAGCCTTAGTTGCGAAAAACTATCTCTGCACCCATTTATCATGACATACCTGCACACTTTTTTCAATAGCTTCTTTTGAAACAAGGAGAGAAATTCGATACGAAGTTGTCGTGATACCGGCAATGCTGATATCCACAGCCTTGAGTAATGCAACCGTTTCATACAGGATATCGTTACTTTTATTTAACCCTTCGCCAATAAGGGAGAGTGCCGATAGATGGGTATCAAAAACTATAGCATCACCGATTTTTTCTTCAAGCGTGTTTTTAATCCGATCCCATTGGTAGGTATTCTTTTGAGAGACAATAAAGGAGGTTTTCGATTGAGAAGTATCTGATTGGATATCTGCCACATGCAGCTCTTTAATAGCAACATTCTCTTCTTCAAGAAAGCCGAGTGCCCACTCGAAATGTTTCAGCGCATGTTTCCCATTGATTCGCACCTGCGTAATATCCTTTTCACTCACAACCGCCTGAATACCGGACAGGGAATCAGGTGTGAGCTTTCTGACAATTGTTTCCTTCCCCGGTTGAAAAGTGCTGCGCGCATAAATGGCAATCTGTTTCTCTTTTGCGAACTGCACAGCATGTGCATTCAACACTTTTGCACCGGTGGTACTCATCTCCTGCATAACCGGATAGGATAACTCCGGAAGGTGTTTCGCTTCAGCTACTGCTGAAGGGTCAGCAGTATATACCCCGTCAACATCCGAATATATTTCACACCGTTCAGCATCCAGTGCCGCGGCAAGTGCAACAGCGGTTGTATCCGAGCCTCCCCGCCCCAGGGTGGTTATCTCCCGTTTGTAACTCACCCCCTGGAATCCGCTGATAACAACCACTTTTCCTTTGTCCAGTTCATCCTGCACCCGAAACGGCCTTACTTCAATAACCCGTGCATTATTATGCCGGTCATCGGTGATAATACCTGATTGCGATCCGGTCAACGAAACAGCTTCAATCCCCAGTTCATGCAAGGCTATACACAACAGCGCCATAGTAATACGCTCCCCTGTACTGAGAAGCATATCCATCTCTCTTCGTGATGGAGTGGAGGAAAATTCACGGGCCATCTCCACCAGTCTATCGGTGGTCTTGCCCATTGCGGAAACAACTACCGCAACAGCAATATTCTGTTTTTTTACCGCAGCTATTATTTGAGCAATCTTTTTTAATTTCTCTATATCAGCAACGCTGCTGCCGCCGTATTTCTGGACAATGCAAGGCATAAAAATTTATTCCCCTTAAAAAGTGACCCCTCTAAAACAAAGGTATTTCAAGCCGTGAACGGCTACCTTTGTTTTAGTACCTTCACAAAATAATTTTCTGCCAAAAAAAACGCAGAAAATTATTTCTAAGGTACTAATGAATTAAGTCAAATTACCGGGCTCTGAGCATCGTCATGCAGAAATAAATTTGCATTTATAAGCTGTCGTGTATTTGGATTCCGCCTTGAAGAAGGTGCCGGTTACTTGAATTTGAGTCGCCCAGCAGTGTCCTGGTCTATGATTAAAGGCGAGGAATTGGTGACACAATAAAGATATTTCTAAATTAATTTACCAGGGGTAAAATAATAAAATACGCATGGTGGAACCTTCAACCTTTAACATCATACTGGTATTAAAATCTTTTAAAAAAAGTATTATTATAGAAAATGTAGTATATTTCTTAATAGTATCATCCTCTGGGAGAGGGGACTGGATATTCTCGAATACATTTGATTCCTGATGCCGGTATAAAAATCGTACTTAGTTGTTGCGTGATGTGCGACACTCCTTCAGAGAATCGTCCAACATAGTATAAATAAAGTCTTTTTTTTGGAGGGGAGAGGATCCATGAATACAAGACTTCAACTTGTAATCCTCATCTGTGTCACAATACTCAGTGCACAGCAAAAAGTTGAACTAACCGGAACCGTTACAGATTTGGCTGGAAATGGTGTTGAAAAGGTGGCGGTTGGTTTGATCAAATCTGATTTAGTGACAGAAACCAACGGTCTGGGTGAATTCACCTTAAAGGGTGAATTAACTTCTATTCAACCGTCCACCGGCATGAATAATGAAGGGATGCGAATTTGCAGTAACAGGCTCATTTTTTCAGTTTCATCTGATGCAGAACCGGTCAATATTGAACTTTATACTACACGGGGCGTAAAGGTTGCGAACGTGACTGATCGAATTTTTGCAAAGGGAATTCATTCTGTACAGTTGCTGCCGGTAAAACATTTATTTGCCAATTCCTGCTATGTCGTTTCAATTGTAAAAGGTCCATATACGTATAGATTCGGCATTGCTGTAATCGACAATACTGTTATTTCCAATCGAAACATCTTTTCCATAAAAAGTAATTCAAACCACATCTCAGCAACATGTCGGCAGATTATAGATACCCTGTATGCTGAAAAACAGGGTGTTGAAAGAACATTAGTCCCTGTTTCAGCGTATATCGATAGTAACATTGAGGTTGCAATGCGGATAATACCTGAATTCTATATCGACAAAGCAAAGGAGACGCCCGATTACTCACAGATGGATTCTGACTATGGTGGTCTTGACGGCAACGGCAGTTTTTACTGCGGCCCTTCTTCGGTCTCAAATGGTATCATGTGGCTCGATGACCACGGCTACCCTGACCTTGTGGTAAATACCAGTGACCGGAAAAAGGACCAGCATGATATGATCATTGTAATAGGTTCAAAAAAGTACATGAACACGGAAAATGTCGGAATGGCGCCATCACGCGATGTGGTTCGGGGAGTAGAGGATTATATCAGGGATAAAGGATACAAATGCACAGTAGAATTTCAGGGTATCTATTATCCGCCACCCGATAACTACATTGATTCAAACAGAACTGTTCTGGATTGGATCAAAGAGAAGACACTTGGAAACAGTGCCGTATATCTCCACGTAACCTGGGTTAAATATGATGCAAACACCGATACCTATACCTCTAAAGGGGGCCACTGGAATACGGTCACCGGATACGGCAAAGACAGCAATGGCAATTCCAACCCGGAATACCTTCTTAATCATGATCCATCAGCCCCATCAGGCACAACCAACTATACCAGACCAATTAAATTCACCAGTGGTACGTATATCCGCAGTGGCAAAGAGTATGATCTTACCACGGGATTCTATAAGTATAAAAATGGTGTGCTTGATGGTATTGTTGCAGTAACTATGACTGATAAGTAAAATTTTCATTTTTTTTAA
>JAUVGS010000277.1 GCA_030593665.1 Chitinivibrionales bacterium
GTATTGGAGTGTTTGATTTTATGGCTTTTTATCCATTAATCCAATACTCCATTTTTCCTACGTGGTATCATATTAAAATCCTGCCTACTCTTATAAACTATTGATTCTTAGCATAGAGGTCAGGTTTTCTATCCTTAATCACCTGTATACATTATACAACTTTTTTTACAGATTGGGAATAGGGATGTTACAAGGGCAAGATAAATCTGCCGGTTTGTGGGACATGCCCCTCCTAAAACAACAGGACTTTGTCAACGGCTTTGGCCAATCTTATCGTATCAAACGGTTTCCGGATAAAAGCTTTTGCGCCTTCAGTTATTAAATCAGTTGCCATCCCATACAGTTTTATGCAAGCCGGTTTGCTTATTGCCATTAACCAAAGTGTGAACCGGCTAAAGGGACGCTATTTTCCCTTCAATAAATTCTGATGCCTTCTTTTTCGATGTTTTGACATAATGGAATATTGGTCTTCATATCCTCTGAGAGTACAATGATATCGATAAGGCAATCATATTCAAGCTCAAGATCATAAGCAATATTAAACAGATCCTCTTCAATCTTTCGATTAACGGTTGGCAGTTTGACCATAATATCAATATCAGAACTTTTTGAAAAATCGCCCCTCACTGAGGACCCAAACAATTTAATGTCGAGAATAGTATATTTTTTCTCGATAATTAATTTGAGCTGTTTGGTGATCCGCTCAACTTTATCTTCAAACTTCATTTGATTTTATCTCTATATTATTTTATGGGTGCCAATAATAAAATATTATTTATTTTGGTAATTGCAATTATTTTTAAACTATTAACAGTATGTTGAGCGGGAGGACATGATAGTGGCCTATCCGCTCCTATAATGAACACTTGCAACTTTAGTTGCTAGTGTTCATTATCCCCTTTGTGGGACATAATGTTATCCAGGGGTTGTCAATTATGATTTAAGGGATAACGGTAAAGCTTACTAGCGCGGCTTTCAAGACGGAATCCAGCTATCGATTTACTCAAACTCTATCGAAAAATTCCCCTCCTCAAAACCGACAACAACTTTTTTATACTGCTCTTCACCACCGCCCATCTGGGCAAGCAGGGACTGTGATATTGACGGCAGCAGGGTCTGGTCAAGAACAGAGTCGATATTCCGGGCGCCGGTCTCAATGGTTGAGCACTGCTGAGAAATACTTTCAACCAGTTCCGGTGCATATTCAAAATTAATGCCATGTACATTTTTCAGTCGTTTACCGATTTTGTTCAATTTCAGAACAACGATGGATTTCATGGTTTCGCCATCCAGCGGATAGAATGGGACTGCTCTGCACCGGGCAAGCAGTGCCGCTTGAAAATGGGCGGTAAGTTCAGGCCGGATAGCCTCAAGCAGATCGGCTTTGCCGGGGCGCTCTTCACCGCTGCACTGCTGTAATATTGTATCTGAACCGAGGTTTGAAGTCATGATAATTATTGTATTACGGAAATTGATATCACGGCCTTCACCGGAACGCATGAATCCCTTGTCAAAAACCTGATAGAACATATTGAGTACGTCACGATGCGCTTTTTCTACCTCGTCAAGAATAACGATTGAGTATGGTTTCTGGCGCACTGCCTCGGTAAGTATTCCGCCCTCGCCGTAACCGACATATCCCGGAGGTGAACCCTTGAGCTGGGCGACAGTATGTTTTTCCTGATATTCCGACATATTAATCACGGTAGAGAATTTCTCACCGCCGAAAAGAAGATCCGCGAGAACCAGGGCGCATTCTGTTTTACCCACACCTGAAGGGCCGGTAAAGAGAAATACCCCTATCGGCGCATCCGGATTGCTCATACCGCTTTTCGATGAGCGAATTACTTCCGCAAGCTCAGCGATACCTTCATCCTGGCCAATGACCCGTTCACCGATTCGCTGTTCAAGCTCGAGCAGTGTCTTGGCTTCATCTTTCATCATATTGCCGATAGGAATACCGGTCCAGTCACCAATAACCTGAGCACACAGGGCCGGTGAGACATAGGGATGGACCATGGGGCTGTCACCCTGTACTTCCTCCAGCGCTGCGGCCTTTTCATCAACCTGTTTCCGTGTCTCTTCCGCAGTTGATGCATCCTCTTCACTCAGGTCGCGGAGCTGATTTTGTAATGCAACGATCTCGGCAACAATCTCTTTTTCCCGCTCCCATTTTGTAGTGAGTAATTCTATTTTTTCCTTTTCAGCACTGATAATCTCTTCGTAGTGTGTCTGGTCATCTTCTTTTATTTTAATACCGGCATTTTTATCCTTATGCAATATTTTCAATGCCCGTTCTGCATTATCGAGCGTTTTCCTGGCATTGTCAAGCTCGGCCGGGACCGTGGTTCTGCTCATCTTCACCCGCGTCGCCGCAGTATCGAGCACATCAACGGCCTTGTCCGGAAGCTGCCGGCCTGAGATGTAGCGATGTGAAAATGAGACCGCTGCCTTGATGCCTTCGGCAGTAATATGGACGCCGTGATGCTTTTCGAAACTGGCGGAAACCCCGCGCAGCATGGCACAGGCTTTCTCTTCATCCGGCTCGTCAATTTTTACCACCTGGAACCGGCGGGTCAATGCCGGGTCTTTTTCAAAGTATTTACGGTATTCAAGCCAGGTGGTGGCCGCGCAGGTACGGAGCCCGCCGCGGGCAAGCGCCGGTTTCAGCAGGTTGGCCGCATCACCCGAACCTTCAGAGCCTCCGGCGCCGATCAGGGTGTGTGCCTCATCAATAAAGAGTATTATTTTACCGCCGCTGCCTTTTGCAATGTCAATAATCGATTTCAATCTCTTTTCGAATACACCTTTCACACTGGCACCTGCCTGAAGCAGGCCAAGGTCAAGTTCCCACAGCTCGACACCTTTTATTGTGTCAGGGACATCACCCTGTGCGATGCGCAGCGCGAGCCCTTCAATGATTGCGGTTTTTCCCACACCGGCCTCACCGACAAGGATGGGGTTATTCTTACGCCTGCGGCTGAGGATATCCACCACCTGCCGGATTTCATCATTGCGACCGAGGATAACGTCTATTTTCCCCTCCTCTGCTTCACGGGTGAAATTTTTACAGAACTTCTCCAGCATCTCTTGGGCGCCTTCTGGGGTGGAGGGCGCACCGCCGGGCAATACCTGCTCCGAGGAAGAAGATACAATGTTAAGGAAATCCGTTTTCAGCTTTTCTGGATCGATAGTACGAAGCTCGTCCGCGCTTTCTGTGACAGAGCGCTGCATCTGTTCTGTCGCAGCAATGAATAGAAGACCCGAGGTCACTTCAGGCCTGCCGTATGAAAGGCTGGCGTAGCTCCATGCCTGCTCGATCAAAGAAAGAAAATTGGGTGAAAAAGTCGGTTTTGCCGAGTTACCCGTGGGAAGCTGCTCAAGGTCCTTAGTCAACGCTTTCTTTACATGTGCGGGATCAATTGCATAATGCCTGAGGATACAGGCGACATCATTATCGCTACTATCAAGATACTGCAGTAATATGTGCTCCCAGGTAAGTTCATAATGGGTACGGCTGACACAATTGCCGACTGCTGCTTCAAGAGATTTTGTACAGAATTGATTTAACTTTTCAAGTAATACACGAAGATCTTTTACTGCCACGAGAACCTCCAGGGGTTATAGGTTATACTATTATTATCGGTTTTAAAAATTGGGGTACCGGAGTGTTGGAGTACTGGTACAAGATTTGATCGTTTAATAATTCTTTCCATCATTCCAATACTCCATTACTTCAATTCTCCAATGTGATTTTCAGCTCCCTATCACTATCGAATACGCTTCAGACGTCTCAGACGATTTCCCGCATGATGTGCTTATTCCCAGCCGTGCATTTCTATCCCCCAAGACAACCGGTAGTAATGCAGCCGGTTTTAATTTCACTACAATGTCATAATCAAGAGGATCCGTGCAATACAGATTCACCAGTTCCTTGAGTATGGTAATATTTTGTTTTTCCGGCAGAAAGGTTTCAAAGGTATCCTTTTCAAGAGGCCCGAGCGTAATACGGAATTTACCGCCGGTATCAAGGATA
>JAUVGS010000008.1 GCA_030593665.1 Chitinivibrionales bacterium
CGGAGGATATGGTTGCCGATTCTTTACCGACCCATATCAATCTTACCTGGTCGATGCCGTCATCCGGCGCCCCGGCACAGAGTTACATTATTTACCGGGCTGACTCTTTGCAAGGCTCCTTTGACTCTCTTACAACAACGAAACAACCGGAATATAATGACGTCGTACCTCTGACCTGGCCGACCTATTACTGGTATTATGTAGCTTCTTATAATATCATGGGCGAGAGCGCACCTTCAGACACAGTGAAAGGAACGCGGAAATAAAAGGACAAAAATGTACCCTATACTATTTTTACAGCCAGAGCATTGACAATCTGCTCTCAGTTTTCGTATTTTTGGTTGATTCTTATTTAATACATCGTTATTGAATAGTACTATACGAGGGCGATTAGCTCAGATGGTTAGAGTACTTGCTTGACATGCAAGGGGTCGCTGGTTCAATTCCAGTATCGCCCATTACTGATAGTTGATGAAGAGTCAGGTGAAAACAAACTTGACCCTATCCTAATGGGTAAAACCGAATTTATTTTATACAATTATTTTTAATTCGGTATCTCATTCGAGCCCAACGGTTCTCCTCTTACCCCAGGGCACCCTGATTGAAACGGGGCTGGAAAGCAAAAACAGAGGATTGATGTATAAGTTTTGTGTTATTAAAACAGCCTTATATATAATGTAAAACAGGTATACTTATGAATGTTTTATTACCCGATGGCACTGCTATAGCCCTCGGCGAGGGTGCGAATGCAGAAAACCTGGCCAGTTCCATAGGTCCGGGCCTTGCGAAAGCTGCACTCGCTGCAAAGGTTAACGGGGAACTTGTCGATCTTGCTGCACCTCTCCATGAAAACGACACGGTAGAGATAATTACCTTCGATTCGGAAGAAGGCAAGTCAATATTCCGGCATTCTTCTTCCCATATTATGGCGCAGGCTGTGCAGGAGCTTTTCCCCTCTGCAAAGATTGCGATAGGCCCTGCTATTGATACGGGATTTTACTATGACTTTGACGTAGAAAATCCCTTTACTCCTGACGATCTTGCAAAGATAGAAAAACGGTGCCATGATATCGCTGCCCAAAAGTTACCGTTTGCACGTTCGGAGTGTTCAAAGGAAGAAGCGATCTCGTTATTCGATAAAAAGGAAGAACCGTATAAAATAGAACTTATTAACGAGCTTGAAAGTGATCCCAGCATCTATCATCACGGTGAATGGGTTGACCTCTGCCGCGGCCCCCACATCCCGCATACCGGTTATGTTAAGGCACTCAAAATTCTCTCCAGTGCAGGAGCATACTGGCGTGGAAATGAAAAGAATAAAATGCTACAGCGGATCTATGGTGTTTCGTTTCCGAAAAAATCGCAGCTCGAAGAACACCTTCGGCTCCTGGAAGAAGCACAAAAACGCGACCACCGTAAACTGGGCAAAGAACTTGACCTGTTCTCATTTCACAAGGAAGGTGCAGGTTTTCCATTCTGGCATCCTAAGGGAGTGATTCTTCACAATAGTATAGCTGATTACAGCAGGCAGGAGCATCTTGCAGCAGGATATACTGAAGTCAAGACGCCGATTATCCTTAATGAAGAATTATGGCACCGCAGCGGTCACTGGGATAAATATAAAGAGAGCATGTACTTTACTGAAATCGACGAAGCAATGCATGCAATAAAGCCCATGAATTGCCCCGGTGGTTTACTGATTTACAAAAACAGCGTTCACTCGTATCGAGAACTGCCGATAAAAAATTTTGAATTCGGCTTAGTACACCGTCATGAAAAAGCGGGGGTCCTTCACGGCCTCTTCAGGGTACGGCAATTTACCCAGGATGATGCACATATATTCTGTTCACCTGACCAGATTGAGCAGCAGATATCCGAGGTTATCGATTTTATTTTCACCATGTATACTACGTTTGGATTTAATGATTTTAATATCGAACTGTCAACGCGCCCTGAAGAATATATCGGTGACATCGCTGTCTGGGATATTTCAGAGGAAGCACTTGAGAATGTTCTCAAATCCAAGAAAATAGATTATAAACTCAACCCCGGAGACGGCGCATTCTATGGCCCAAAGATCGATTTTCATATACTTGATTGCCTGAAAAGAAGCTGGCAATGCGGTACGGTCCAGCTTGACTTCAGTATGCCGCAACGGTTCGAGATGGAATATACCGATGCAGATGGTAAAAAGAAGCGCCCTGTCATGATTCACCGCGCCCTGCTTGGTTCCATGGAACGTTTTATCGGGATTCTTTTAGAGCACTACGGAGGATTTTTACCGTTATGGCTTTCTCCGGTACAGGTAAAGATCATCCCGGTATCAGAAAAATTCCGTACTTACGCAGATACGGTTTCTCAAACACTCGTCGATGCAGGAATCAGGGTAGAACAGGATAATAGAAATGAAAAAATCGGTTACAAGATACGCGATGCAGAAGTAAATAAAATTCCCTATATGGTCATTGTGGGAGAAAAAGAGATGAATGCACAGACGGTTTCCGTACGGAAACACACTAAGGGCGATCAAGGTACTCTTCCTCTTCCGCAGTTTATTGGCCTTTTACAAAAAGAAATTGCTGAAAAGCAAATTTTTTAAAACCTTAGACTAAATTATCTACGTTTTTTAGTAGATAATTTAGTCGTGAAGGTTCTTATCCAGATCTGCTGGGTTAGATTACACATTTTCCAAGGAGGTATTTATTAACAGATCACGCTCATTCAAGCGGGAAGATCCAACCCGTATCAATGACAGAATCCAGATTCCTCGTGTACGAGTGATAGACTCCGACGGGAAACCGCTTGGTATCATTCCTACCCAGGAAGCCATAAGCAAGGCAATCGAAGCCGGATACGATCTTGTTGAGGTTGCTCCCAAAGCAGAACCTCCGGTATGCCGGATTATGGACTACGGGAAGTATAAATATGAAAAAGCAAAAAAGGAGAAGGAAGCAAAGAAAAAACAACATGTCATGCACCTGAAAGAAATCAAGTTTCATCCGAAGACTGATATTCATGACTATAATTTTAAAGTAGATCATGCTCGGAAATTTCTCCTTAAAGGCGACCGGGTAAAAATAACGGTTGTGTTTCGCGGAAGAGAAATTGCCTATAAAGACTTCGGTAAACAACTGCTGGATCGTATTGACGTTGATCTTGTTGATGTTGCACAGTGTGAGATGAAATATAAAATGGAAGGGAGGAACATGATTTCAGCGTATGTTCCCGAGAAAACTAAAATGCAAGCGCATAAGCGCAAACTGGAAAAAGAAAAAAAAGCAGAAAAAAAATAATTACATCCGACAATTATTACAGCAAAAGCACATTATAGAGGAGTCATGCTATGCCTAAAGTTAAAACACGCAGTGCAGTTAAGAAACGTTTTAAAACAACTGCAAAAGGTCATCTGAAAAGGAAAAAGGCGTATACAAGCCATATCCTGACAAAAAAATCAACAAAGCGAAAACGCAAATTGCGTCAGGGCACTTTAGTTGATAAAACGCAGGAGAAAAAAGTCAAAGCAATGTTATCACAGTAATCCGAACACTATCATATTTTAGATTTTAGAATTGAGATTTTAGATTTTAGATTAAAAAAAGATTTTTTTGAGGTAATTAAATTAAAATACATAACACTTTTTACTGTCTTGGAAATCTAAAATCAGCAATCAAAAATCTAAAATAATTTTATAAGGAGTAGTACCATGCCAAGAGTAAAAAACAGGGTCGCATCCCGAAAAAGAAGAAAAAAAATTACGAAAGCCAATGCCGGCTATTTTGGTAAACGTAAGAACTGTCTGCGTACCGCAAAAGACGCATTCTGGAGAAGTGGTGTCTATGCCTATAATGACCGCAGGAGGAAAAAGCGTGATTTCCGTGCCTTGTGGATCACACGAATTAATGCCGGCGCCCGTCTCAACGGAATGACTTACGGGCAGTTCATTAACGGTCTTAAACAGAAAGGTATCGCATTGAACCGCAAGACGCTTGCATACCTTGCTGTGCATGAACCGGCGGTTTTTAGTAAAATTGTTGAAACAGTGAAAGTCTAGCCGTTTATCGGAACGTCTATGACAACAATAGAACATTACCAGACACCCGAAGCGCTTGATGATCTTGAAAAGACTGTCACCGCTGAATTCTCCGAAATTCAGGACGTTGCAGCAGCAGAAAATTTTCGGATCAAGTACCTGGGTAAAAAAGGCCTTTTCCGTTCTTTGCTAAAGGGAGTGAAAGACTTTTCGGTAGAGGAGCGGAAAGTATTCGGCGGGAAACTGAACCGGTTGCGCAATGCTGTTGAAGAGCAGTTTAAACAGGCTCCCTGGGAAAAAATCGCGGGTATAACAGAGGACACCTCCTTTGATCCGACATTGCCTGCATGGCCGTTTCCGCAGGGAAGCATCCACCCGTTGATCCGTATCCGCAATGAGATATGCGATATTTTCGTCAGTATGGGATTCGATATAGCATACGGCCCCGATGTGGAAACCGACTATTACAATTTCGAAGCGCTGAACTTTCCGCCGCATCATCCGGCACGTGACATGCAGGACACGTTCTTTGTGTCCGAAGATATCCTGCTGCGGACCCATACTTCACCGGTTCAGATCCGTGTCATGGAAAAGCAGCAGCCACCGGTGCGCAGCATCATGCCCGGAACCGTTTACCGTAATGAAGAGATAAGTGCGCGAAGCAATTGTCAATTCGGGCAGGTCGAGGGATTATATATTGATGAAAATGTCAGTCTTGCTGACTTGAAAGGAACTCTGCTCGCCTTCTCAAAACGTTTTTTTGGTGAAGATACCGATATAAAGATCCGTCCGAGTTTCTTTCCGTTCACGGAACCGAGCATTGAGATCGACGTGCGCTGTTTTATTTGTAAAGGCAGTGGATGCAGTGTCTGCAAGCAGAGCGGCTGGCTCGAAGTACTCGGCGCAGGCATGGTCCATCCCAATGTGCTGAAATATGCAGGCATTGACAATGAGAAATATACCGGCTTTGCATTCGGCATGGGCATTGACCGCATTGCCCTGCTTCGCTACGGTATAAATGATATCCGTCTGTTCTATGAAAACGACGTACGCTTTTTAAAACAGTTTTAACCTTTTTTCTGACTATAGACTATTATGAAAGTTACCTATACCTGGCTTAAAGAACTTGTTGCGATTTCCGCTTCGGCAGAAGAGATCGCGACGCGCCTGACCGCTGCCGGCCTTGAAGTGGAATCTCTGGAAACCCGCTCCATTCCGGAAGGGGTTGTTGTCACAGAAGTTGTGTCATGTGAAAAACATCCAAATGCCGACCATTTATCACTCTGCACCGTTTCTGTCGGAAACGGCGAACCGCTCGCTGTCGTATGCGGCGCTCCGAACGTTTACGCAGGGATGAAATCCGCCCTTGCGACAATCGGCACCGAACTTACCCCGGAATTCACCGTTAAAAAAGTTTCCCTGCGCGGAGCAGAATCTTTCGGTATGCTATGTTCCGAGCGTGAACTCGGTATCTCTGATAACCATGACGGCATTATTGAACTTTCGCCCGAATATGTTATTGGCACACCGCTGAATAACTATTATGGGGATGAAACGATCATTGAGATTGATCTCACACCAAACCGGGGTGATTGTCTCAGCGTTGTCGGCATTGCCCGTGAAGTCGCCGCACAGTTTAATACCACGGTAAAACCATTTGCCCACAGACCGAAAGAGTCTGATGATTCCATCGACAATTACATCAAAGTTTCGATAGAGGATGCCCGGGGATGTCCCCGTTACATGGGCAGGCTGGTTCGGAGGGTGACGATCAAAGAGTCTCCGGACTGGTTGAAACAGCGGCTATCAGCCCTTGATATCAGGCCGATATGCAATGTTGTCGATGTAACAAACTATATACTTCTTCTCTATGGGCAGCCCATGCACTCGTTTGATTATGCAAAAATCGGCGGCAGGGAAATAATAATCAAACGGGCTGAAGAGGGACAGGCATTTGTCACCCTTGATGACATCGAACGAAAGCTTACAGTAGAGGACCTGCTCATCTGTGATGGCAGGCAGCCGACTGCACTGGCAGGTGTCATGGGCGGCGCCGGTTCCGGCATCTCTGAAGAGACAACCGATGTGTTCCTTGAATGCGCGTTTTTCGACCCGGTTGGAATAAGGAAAACCTCTAAACGGCTGGATCTCTCGACCGATTCCTCCTATCGTTTTGAACGGGGTGTGGACCCTGAGACAGGATTGGTTGATGCACTCGACATGGCCGCATATCTTATTTGTGAACTTGCGGGCGGCACTGTGGCAAAAGGGGTAATTGATGTCTACCCACATCCCTTAAAAAAGGCACAGATATCTCTTCGTCCGTCACAGGTTTCACGACTGCTTGGCGTGCCTGTTGAGAAAGAAACAATCATCCGGTCACTTGCATCACTGGGTATATCATGTTATAACGATACCGGCGAGGGTCTTCTGTTTGAAGCTCCACTTTACCGGCATGATCTGAAGTTGGAGGTTGACCTTATTGAAGAGGTCGGCCGGTTATACGGCTACGATAATATCCCCGCCAGGACAGATGCAACGGTTGCCCTTGATCAGAAAAACAACCACACGGAAAAGAATCTCGATACGATTCGAAAATCACTGGCTGCTGTGGGACTACATGAAACGGTTACCAACAGTATGACCTCTAAGAAAAAGTGCCGTCTTCTCACACCCGACCTTGATCCGGTAGTGCTTCTTAATCCGTTAAATCCTGATATGTCAAGAATGCGGACGACCCTGCTTGGCAGTCTGCTTGATGTAACCGCATACAACATCAACCGGAAGAATACCAACAACGGTTTCTTCGAAATCGGCAAGAAATATATAAATCAGGTCAGCGGCAAACAGCCGGATGAACCTGATACCCTGGCGATACTTCTGGAAGGTGATTTCATCCCCGCTTCGTGGAATACGGAAAAGCAGGCATTGAATTTTTATATCCTTAAAGGGGTCATTGAATCTCTCCGCCTCAGTCTTGGATTGCCGCAATGTACCTATATGCAATCACCTGATACGGCATCCGGATTTTATACCTCGGAGTCTTCCCGAATCGAGGGACAGGGCATTGACGGTTACTGCGGTAAGATCAAACAAGATATATTGCAGAGTTTCGATATAAAAACGCCCGTTTATTATGCAGAACTTACTATAACCGATCTGCTTACCCGTGGAACAGGACAGCCGCACTATTCGTCGCTGCCACGGTACCCCGCTATTGAACGTGATTTCTGTTTCGTCATGGATGAGAAGCTTCCCTCAGCAGCCATTTCCGATGAAATTCACGGACTCTCGGAACTTGTCGAATCAGTACGGCCTTTTGATGTGTATCGCGGTGAAAAGCTGCCTTCCGGCATGAAAAGTATTGCTTTTTCCGTTTTTTTACGTGCTGAAGACCGGACACTTACCGATAAAGAGGCTGAACAGGTATGCGAAAAGATTATCAGTACCGCGAAATCAGAATTCAATGCCGTGTTGAGAGAGCAATAGGCTGCCTTTTTCAATAATATTTCGTTGAAAACGTAGTATTTTATTGATTTCGGCATTTTTCCCGTCTTCATTTTTGTTTATTTTTATTTCAAATTTCATTTGACAGAATTTTTCATTAATAATATTATAAAGAAGACCATTGTTATTTTCTGAATCATGGGTTATTTTTTAAGGAGGATTGAGAACAAAGTCCATAACAGATTGTAATTACAGATAATTGTATTTTTTATCTAAAGAATATCTTTAAGAGAGCTATTTCATTACAAGGAGAAATACGTGCCGTTTGATTGTCTTGATGAACTTGAAAATAAAATAGATAATTTACTAAATTCACTTAAACAAACAAAAAATAATAACGAGGAAATAAAAAGCAGAGTTCAGGTGCTTGAACAGGAAAACGGTAATCTGAAAAACGAATTGGAAGCGGAAAAAAACAATTCATCGGAGAGTCGTAACCAGTTGGAATCTGCTGCTGAAAAAATTAAAAGTTTAATATCCAGGCTCGAAACGATAGAATAACTCTTTCAGTTGACATTCGTGTCTACCTGGGGGGCCTAATGGGTTCGACAAATGAGAGTGTGCGTGTCAATATATGCGGCGATGAATATTCCATTAAGACTGATACTGATATAAAGACGACAAAAAAAATTGCTGAATTTGTCAATCAGAAAATGATGGAATTAAAGAGAAATAGTCCTATTCGCGATAGTTTAAAAATTGCAGTTCTTTCTGCACTCAATATTGCGGGTGAATTGCATGAATACAGGGGAAAATGTGAAGAAGCGCAAAAAAAGCTTTCGGATCTTCAACATAAAGCAACCAATCTCAACCAGAAGATGGAAAGCATCGTTACCGTGTAACACTACCCCTGTTTATTCAGCCTCTCTTTTCTCCTACGCACACGCGAAAGCCCCCGATAGTATATTCTTTAGGTTTTCACCTTCGAGTCGGTGTACTATAATACTGTTTGATATTTTTTGCATGGGTGACATGGCGTGTGTCAACATGTGTTTACTATAGATATCTTTGAGGGAGGTATGAATGAATGAACAACTGACGTTTACTATTTCTGCTCTTGTTATTGGTGTTGGCGCATTTCTAGCCGGTTATTTCTGGCGTTCGATCGCTGACAGAAAATATTCTGAAAAGAAAGAAGAGAACGCACAGAAAGAAGCTGGAATAATTCTTGACAAGGCAAGAAAAGAGGCTGAGCTTTCTAAAAAAACCGCTATACTTGAGGCAAAAGATGAATGGTTCAAAGCGAAAACAAAATTCGAGGAAGATGTCGCCCGGAAAAAAGAGGCGATTCGTGTTGAACAACAGCGAATTAAAGAACAAAGCTTAGAATTGAAGAATCGGGGTGATACGATATCAAAACGTGAAAGTGAATTTACCGCACGTGAAAACTTTCTTAACAGCAAGGAAAAAACGCTGCGCACAAAAGACACTGAACTTTCCCGGCTTATTACCCAGCAGAACGATAAACTTGAGCGTATTGCGCATATGACCCAGGAGGAAGCGAAAAAAATTCTGCTCGAAAATCTGGAGAACCAGGTGCGCTATGAATGTGCTCAATTGATAAAAGAAAAGAAAGATAATGCCCGCGTTGAAGCTGACAAGGAAGCAAAAGAAATTGTACTCCGCGCTATTCAGCGGTGTGCTGCCGACACCACCGTTGAATCCACCGTGTCGGTTGTCCATCTGCCGAACGATGAGATGAAAGGGAGGATAATCGGACGGGAAGGCAGAAACATCCGTGCATTTGAAGAAGCAACCGGTATCGATGTTATTGTCGATGACACTCCTGAAGCGGTAATCCTTTCGAGTTTTGATCCTATCCGCCGCGAAATCGCGCGTATCGCACTTGAAAAACTTATCTCCGATGGAAGGATTCATCCCGGCCGCATTGAAGAAATTATCGTGCAAAGTGAAGAAGAATTGAAAAAGAAAATTAAAGATGCAGGCGAAGAGATGCTCTATGATCTCGATGTCCATGGCTTGAAGCAAAAACTGACGGAAATGCTCGGCCGCCTTAAATTTCGTACGTCATACGGTCAGAATGTACTCCAACATTCTAAGGAAGTCGCAATTCTTTCGGGTATTATCGCCTCTGAACTCGGCTTTGATTCGAAAATAGCTATCAGGGCAGGACTGCTTCATGACATCGGCAAAGCCATTGACCGTGAAACAGAAGGTACTCATTCCGAGCTTGGTACTGAACTTGCGAGGAAATACGGTGAAAATGATATTATCTGTAATTCAATTGCCGCTCACCATGAGGATGTAACGGCTATCTCTATCTATCCGGTTATTGTACAGGCTGCCGATACTATCTCAAGTACCCGACCCGGGGTGAGAAGGGAGACCCTGACAAACTATGTCAACCGCCTGAAAAATTTGGAAGAGATCGCAGACTCCTTTAAAGGCGTTAACAAATCCTATGTTATCCAAGCGGGCCGCGAGATCAGGGTCATGGTTGAACCGGAAAGTGTCTCTGATGCGGAATCTGAGGAACTAGCCAGGCAGGTATCTCAGAAAATCCAGGATGAAATGGAATATCCGGGTCAAATAAAAGTAACGACTATCCGTGAAATCCGGTATACCGAATATGCCAAGTAACTAACGGGAACTCTTTATCTTCCCCATATAAAAAGAGTTCTGTTTCAATAGAACCGGCATTTACTCACACCTGTTTTCCGTGGGTAACGCCCTGATTCTCAATCTCCTTAAACGGCTATGCGGATACTGTTCATCGGCGACATTTTCGGAAGTACAGGAAGAAGGGTTCTTGCTGAATATCTCAAGGATATTCTCGAAGAGAATGCGATCGAGATATGTATTGCCAATGGAGAGAATGCAGCCGGCGGCAGGGGGATAACCGCGAATATTGTAAAAAAGTTTCACAAATACGGCGTGCATATCATTACCGGCGGCAACCACTCTATGGTACATAACGAGGTATATGACCTGCTGCCGCAAACGCAGTATCTCCTTCGCCCGCTCAATTCCCATAGCGGTACAAAAGGTAGTGGTAAATTAGTATATGAATTGCCTGACGGCAGGAAAATCGGTGTTCTCAGCCTTCTGGGGCGTACTTTTTATGATGAAACGATTCCCTGTCCATTTCAAACAGGGATGCATGTAGTAACGGAGATGAGCAAGCTGACGCCGGTCATTATTATTGATTTCCACGCTGAAGCAACGAGTGAAAAAATATGTCTGGCCAACTATTTGGATGGACAGGTGAGTGCGCTACTGGGGACGCATACCCATGTCCAGACTGCCGATGAACGTATTTTACATAAAGGCACAGCCTTTATTACCGATGTGGGTATGACCGGGCCGGAAGATTCTGCCATAGGTATGAAAGTACAGCCCGTACTGGAGCGCTACCTCTACCAGAAACATGTGCGGTTTGAACCGGCCTCAAAGGGGCCGATGTTCAATGGTGTCATCCTGGATATTGATGATACCTCAGGCAAAGCAAAAAGCATCTCCCGTATCTTCAAACGGATAACCTTTACATCATGACAGAGTTTTACACTTTTCTCCCGCCACAGCAATGCGAGAAACCCTACACGGTCAGTGAGGTTAATGAAGGTATCGCAAGGCTCATTGAATCAGAAAATACACTCGTATGGGTCGAAGCTGAAATATCCGGCTTTAAACGTGCATCCAGCGGCCATTACTACATGCGCCTGAAAGACGAGGAGAGCCGGATACCGGCGGTTATGTGGCGTTCTATCGCTCAGAAACACTCTTTTGACCCTGAAGACGGCATGGCCGTTACCGTAATCGCCTCTATCCGGGTATACCGCAAAGGCGGATATTACCAGCTTGACATTCACCGGATGCAGCCTTCAGGGATCGGTGCTCTGTATGCTGCTTTTGAAAAACTGAGAAACAAACTTGAAGCTGAAGGCCTTTTTGACACTGCATATAAAAAAGTACTTCCTGAGAGTGTAAAAACACTTGGGGTTATCACCGCAAAAACCGGCGCTGCAATACGGGACATCATACAGGTCGCTTCCAAGCGTGCCCCGCAAACAAACATCATTCTACGCAGTGTCCCGGTCCAGGGAGACGATGCCCCTCAGGCAATTGTATCCGCCATACGGGAAATGAACGAACACGGTATCGCTGATTGTATTATTGTAGGTAGAGGCGGCGGTTCTGTAGAGGATCTCTGGGCATTTAATGATGAAGGGGTAGTACGGGCAATCTTTGCATCGGATATTCCTGTGATTTCCGCTGTCGGCCATGAAATCGATTTTACCCTGTCTGATTTCGCTGCGGATGTCCGTGCGCCAACGCCCTCCGCAGCAGCAGAAATTGCAGTTTCCGATGAGCGTGAAAACAGGCGGCACTTTGATGAAATCACCAAACGGTTTTCCTCTGCCATGCAGTACTATCTGTCAACGGTCAATACTATTTATAACACAACTATTCGCAACCCTGTCTTTAAAAAGGCACTTTATAGTATCTCCGATGCACGGCAGCACTGTGACCTCTTGCATGAACGGCATATCCGCGCCATTGCTTATACTATAAAAAATGTTAAAACACACCTTGCCGGGGATGTAGCTCGACTTCAGGCCTTGAGTCCTTTAGCGGTATTATCCCGGGGATACAGCGTCGTGACCAGAAAAGACGGCACGCAGGTGAATAATGCCGGGCAGTTGAAGACCGGTGAGCAGGTAACTATTCAATTTAATAAGGGAAAGGCTTCCGCTGATATTACGGAGGTGAATGAATAAACTGGAGTGTTGGAGTAATGGCGTAATGGATATATAAAACTTCAGTTAATCCAAAATTCCTTTTTACATTATGATTACAAAATATTCCATACTCGTATGTTTCTTCGTATTTTGAAATGTGAAAAAGTATATTTTAATGCTGATTGGGACGTGTACACTTACTTATAAATCAATACTTTATTATGCCACAGAAACAGGAAACATTTGAATCAGCGATAAAAAAACTTGAGACGATTATCGAAAGCCTGGAAGATGATGATCTGACCCTTGATAAAGCCTTACAGAACTTTGAAAAAGGCATCAAACTGATGCGCACCTGTGAGAATCACCTTCGTAATGCAGAGGGAAAACTGAAAGAACTGTTAAAGGGTGAGGATGGCGAATTTGTTGAGAAAGTACTCGGAGTGACGCTGGAATCAGTTATAGGTGGAGAAGATTTCGATGAGTGATATAAAAGATTATATGCTTCAGGCAGCAGATCTGATTAATAAAAAACTTGAAGAGATTCTTCCCACGGAAGAGGCCTATCCTGAATCGATCCATAAACTCATGCGCTACTCAACCTTTGCCGGGGGCAAACGAATCCGTCCCTGTCTTCTGCTTGCTGCTAATGAAGCATGCGGTGATACGTTCGGTAACAGCAATGCCGTGTTTGCAGCTTCCGCAATAGAAATGCTTCATACCTTCTCCCTTATTCATGATGACCTGCCCTGTATGGATGATGATGATTTCCGACGCGGCAAACCGACAGCACATAAGGCGTTCAATGACGGACTTGCGGTCCTTGGCGGTGATGCCCTGTGCATATATGCCTTTGAAATATTGGCCAGAACCGGTCGTATCGACATTATACGGGAGATATCCCGGGCACTTGGTACCTGCGGGATGATAGGCGGCCAGGTGGTTGATATTGAATCTGAAGGGAAACAGGTTGAACGAGCCACCGTAGAGTATATACATAATAATAAAACAGCAGCCCTAATCCGTGCATCGGTCAGGACCGGCGCACTGCTCGCCAATGCTTCTTCTGAAACACTGGCACAACTGACCTCATACGGAAATCATATTGGACTCGCGTTCCAGGTAGTAGATGATATCCTTGACGAAGAAAGTACCACCGAAACACTTGGCAAGGACGTTGGCAGTGACCGGAAAAAAGGAAAAGCAACCTTTCCCGCAGTATGTGGTATTGACGAATCAAAGCACCATGCCAAGGAATTGATACAAAAGGCCCATGCTGATATCGCT
>JAUVGS010000541.1 GCA_030593665.1 Chitinivibrionales bacterium
TTGTCTGGGTCTCCTTTATCATTTTTTTCGGGGGAAGTTTATACAGGCTGATCTCTATGGGGTTGCTGGCCAGGAAAAAAGAACCTATGGTATTTGCATATATGAGTTTTTATTATGCCCTTCGTTCAATCCTGCATTGGATAATCCCCTTCGGAACTGTAAAATGGCAGAAAAACCCGATTTTTACCATCGTCACATTTACATTTCATATATGTCTTATTTTTATTCCGATTTTTCTTTTTGCACATATAATTCTCTGGAAGGAATCATGGGATATCAGCTGGTGGTACTTGTCGGACATTGCCGCCGACACAATGACTATCATTGTCATTGCGGCATGTATTTATTTTCTTGTACGAAGAATAGTACTGCCGGAGGTCCAGTTTTTAACAACTTTATCTGACTATGTAATCCTTGCCGTTGTTGCTGCACCTTTTATCACAGGTTTCTGGACATATCACCAGTTTCCGGGTTTCAGGATCATGGGAATTATCCACATCCTTGCGGGTGAAATCATGCTGGCAGCCATCCCCTTTACCCGGTTGAGTCATATGATTTTTTTCCCATTTACAAGGGGGTACATGGGTTCCGAGTTCGGCGCTGTCAGGCATGCAAAGGATTGGTAATAAAAGGTTACATAAAATCGTGAAACGATTTTGTGAGAGGAGGATATATCGTGGCTGAACCTGCAATCAAAAATAACGAGCAGATTGAAAAAATTGTTGATGAAGGTATTGATAAGGGCATCGCAAGGCTGACACCGGAAAAGATCGAGCAGGTTATAAACAAGGTTTTAACGACGGAAACAGGCGCACGACTAAAGACATATGTTGAAACCTGTGTGCACTGCGGGCTTTGCTCTGAAGCCTGCCACTATTTTCTTTCACATGATAACGACCCGAAATTTTCTCCTGCAGGCAAGGTTAAGCAGACCATATGGGAAATATTAAAGAAAAAAGGGAAAGTCGATCCTGAATTTATAAGGAGCATTTCCCGGATTGCATCGACAGAATGTAATCTGTGTCGTCGCTGTGCCATGTATTGCCCTTTTGGTATTGATGTTGCTTATTTAATAACTATTGTGCGAAGGATCTGTCATATGCTGGGTGTTACCCCCCTGTACCAACAGGATACCGCTCACAGCCATTCAGCCAATTTAAACCAGATGTGGGTAAAGGAAGATGAATATATCGATACGCTTCAGTGGCAGGAAGAGGAAGCTCAGGATGAGATACCGTATTTACGGATCCCCATTGAAAAGGAAGGGGCTGATATTTTCTACTCGGTCATTGCTCCTGAGGTGAAGTTTCGAGCTCAACTCATATACCAGGCCGCAGCCATCTTGAATGTGGCAGGAGTTGACTTCACAATGCCGGCGACACCAGGATGGGACAACAGCGATCTATGCATGTTTACCGGTGACAATGAAATGATGGGCCGGTTAAAAAAGGCACATTTTGAGACAGCAATGCGGCTCAAAGTAAAGCGGATCGTAATGGGAGAATGCGGTCATGCATTCCGATCCGTATATGATGTAGGCAACCGGTGGCTTGCATGGAAGATGCCGCCCATACCGGTTATTCATGCAGTCGAATTCTATTACGAATTGATCAAAAAAGGAAAGATAAAGATCGCCAAAAAATATGAAGGAACTGTTACCTTCCAGGATCCCTGCAACATATCTCGGGGAAGAGGCCTTCATGAAATGGCACGGTATGTGGTTAACACCACTTGCGAAGAGTTTGTCGAGATGCACCCGAATCGGGAACATAATTACTGTTGTTGTGCAGGAGGCGGGGTTATAAATACCGGTCCTCCATACAAGATGAAACGTATTAAAGGGAACAGGATCAAGGCGGAGCAGTTATTTGCTGCAAAG
>JAUVGS010000441.1 GCA_030593665.1 Chitinivibrionales bacterium
GTCTATTCTCAATTGACGGGTGCACTATCAGGCTCATGCTGGTATAGGTAAGAAACGGGAGCAGAATATTCTGAAAATAGAATTCCGGTTTTCGTGATCGTTTATCCTCAACGTTATCGCGAATCATAAGTGCGACTTTTCTGAAAATATCGACTTCACTCTCCTGCAGGTAATACCAGACCCCCTCGATGATCTCCAGCTCAGTTACCCCGAACGATTTTGCCAGTTGCTTGATATACAGGGGAGTTCCGATCTTTGAGACATCAGGCAGCTCCTCCATTATTAATGCATAGGCCATGTAGAGTGGATTTTTTGCAATCGCCTCATTGCCAAAGGCGGTGTAATCAGTAACAGAATCCAGCGGCATTGTGAGATGTTTCAGAAGAAGGAAATGGAGCACTCTCTGCCGGGATTTAAACTCATCAAGGACCTTGCGTACTTTACTGTGCAGTAAACCGTATGTAGTGACAAATTCCGGCTGTAATTTTTTTGGAATATAATGCTTTTTGAAGAAGGCTTTATTAAGATCAGAGGATGAGACAAGCAGCCCTGTCTGCTGCAGGGAACGGGAAATCAGTATCGAAACCTTCTCGGTAGGTGACAAAGAAGCGCCGGGATTTGTATTGTTACCACAGGAAAAACAGAGTATCGTTATTCCCAGGAAGAATAATTGTACCAGGACATTTTTTTTTAAACGAGAGAAAAAAATCATGACTTATTAAACAACATTGAGAAAAACAATGTCTCCCTCCTCCTCCTGAATGGTGCTATAGCCCCATTATTCAAATTAACTTATTACCCCGGTTGCAATCAAAGAAATATAAGAAAGGCGTAAAGTACCCTGCAGACAGGTCGCCGTATAGAATTTTAACGGGAAAGAATAACTCTCTTTGTTATATGGCTGTTATTGTGCACAATTGAAACTCATAAGTCAATTTCAACCAGCCATCCCAGAGATCAAACTCTGACAGATTCTTAACAGAAATAACAATACTGCTACCATATAAGTTTTTTTCATTTAATTAATTCTTTCCTCATACACCGGACGGTATATTTTTATTTTCATTAAAAACCAGTTGACACTCATATAAGTATCGAATTAGTTTTGCTAAGGATTATTAAATATATGAGGTAATTGCAAAAGTAAGGACGTTTCATGAAACGTCCTTACAAAAACAAGGTAGATATCCGGATTATAATCCAGTAATACCAAATAAAGAAAAAGTTCAGGATTATTTGAATAAAACAAACGAGTTATTACAATGGCTAAAAGAGAAATTATAGAATCATAAAAAAAACATATTGCTTTATTAAAAACAGAAGGAATTTCCGTTAAGAAAGCATTTTTGTATGGTAGCTATTCTTTGGACACAGAGACATATAACAGTGATATTGATTTGCTGATTGTCACAGATGATGTAGATGCTGATAATGATTACATCATTGGAAAAATCTGGAAATTAGCAAGAAAAATTAACACGAAAATTGAGCTTTTTTTTAGTTGGACTAAACAAATTTAATAAAAACAATTATTCCCCACTAATAGATTCTGTTAAAAAAAGTGGCATTGAAATAGCCTAAACAAATAACCACTAACCAGGCATTATTGAGCTGAAAAGTAGCCATATAACGCGAGCGTACTTTAAGCTCAATTCAGCGGTTATTTTCTATCGATACATTAATGACTACATTACATCCTATTTCAACCAATAAGGCAAGCTAACATGGCACCACAACCAAACAATTTCCACATGTCTTCAGAGAATTTCCGCTGCTATGGCAAGGCTGTAATTGACTGGATTGCCGATTACTATGAAAAGATAGAATCATTACCGGTACTCTCTCAGGTGAACCCCGGGGAGATTCGTAACTCGTTACCACCGACACCTCCGCAACACGGTGAACCATTCGAAGCAATGCTTAACGATGTCAATGACCTTATTATGCCGGGTATAACCCATTGGCAGTCACCCAATTTCTTTGCCTATTTCCCGGCAAACACTTCGGGTCCTTCAATTCTCGGCGACCTGCTCTCATCCGGGTTGGGGGTGCAGGGTATGATATGGCAGACCAGTCCTGCCTGCACTGAACTTGAAACGCACGTGATGGACTGGATGGTTGATATATGCGGCCTGCCGGATAAGTTCAAATCAACGGATACCGGCGGCGGTGTGATACAGGATACGGCTTCAAGCTCCTCTTTGTGTGCGCTGCTGGCCGCGCGGGAGCGGAAAACGAACTATGAAACCAATAAAAAAGGTTGCAACAGCAACCTTGTTGCCTACGCATCTACCCAGACGCATTCGTCAGTTGAGAAGGCGGTCAAAATTGCCGGCATCGGACAGGATAATCTCAGATGTATTGAGGTTAACGATACCTTTGCCATGCGTGCGGATTCACTCGCAGAACAAATCAGGCAGGACAAATTGAAGGGCCTTATCCCTTTCTTTGTCTGTGCAACAGTGGGTACTACTTCATCAAACGCAATCGACCCGCTGCCGGCAATCGGACAAATCTGCCGGGACGAAAATCTATGGTTTCACGTTGATGGGGCCATGTCCGGCACCGCAGCAGTATGCCCCGAATACCGCCATATCCTTGACGGTATCGAACTTGCTGACAGCTACTGCTTCAACCCGCATAAATGGATGTTCACCAATTTCGACTGTGATTGCTTCTATGTCGCTGACAGGAAGGTATTGATAAATAC
Organism: Chitinivibrionales bacterium; assembly: GCA_030593665.1. Next base: position 2,711 of record JAUVGS010000441.1, read on the forward strand.
ACTCAGTATCCTGCCGGAATA
>JAUVGS010000043.1 GCA_030593665.1 Chitinivibrionales bacterium
GTTCACCGGGGTACATGTCACCCGAGCAGATAAAGGGCGAAGCGCTTGACGGGCGGTCGGACCTGTTCTCTCTGGGGGTGGTATTGTATATGATGGTTTCGGGGAAGCACCCTTTCCTGCAGGACACCGTTATAAACACGCTGTATGCGACAATAAACGGCGGCCGCAAACCGATACGACAACTGGTGACAGATATACCGCCGGCACTGGAAACGGCCATTACCCGCAGCATTGCATCGGACCGTGACACAAGATTCAAGACTGCTGCTGAATTCATTAAAATCCTGAACGCAGTGGAGGGCTCCTATTCCTATTCGGTTAAGAAATCAGGGGTGACGGGGACCGGGAACATCCCGCCTTATTTACAAAGAGTGCTCCCTTCCACCAGGCAGGTGCGGAAATTGCGTGAAACGGTATTCAGCAATTATAAAAAAATCACACGGGCTATTACCGTAAAAAGAATTTCAAAAGATACTACCCAGACCGGGCTTTCCCGTGAGGGCAGGGCGACGGGACAGGTGATAGCAAAGTGGAAAGTACTGGCGGGTATAGTCTATTCGTCACTGATACAAAGAGCATTACAGACAGTACACCGGCTGCCTTTTTCTTTACCGCAGAAAAAGATCATCGTGAATACATGCATAGCCCTCTGTCTGGTAACGATAGTATCTCTGGGTTTAGCGATAACGGTGCGCACGATAAAAAATGACGGCACAGAAACCTCTGACCGGCATGGCGACAAAAAACAGAGTGTCCAGGGGGTTACTTCACCTGCAAAGGGACGTATTGCCGAGTGCGGGCAACTTATACGGGAACAAAAGTTTGCACAGGCTGTGTCGATTGCTGAAGAGTTGACCGGTGCAAAGTCAACAGCAGCATTCGGCAGCATGTTTTTAGGAAGGATAGCGCTCAGGCAGGGCGAGTATGACCGTGCTGCCGCAGCATTTAAACAGGCCTTCAAACAAAGGCGCGGGAAAACGATTATCCGGAAAAATCGCGACGCTATTCTCAACGATCTTGAGCCTGAGCTGAAAGAGGGTAAAGCGCGACAGGTGTTGATCAACCTGGTTGCCGTGACCCTTGCCGCGGCTGATAATCCGATAGTTAAAGGATGGGTTGCAAACACCCGGTACTGGCTTCGCTGGAACGGGGTGCTGATCAGGGAGGCTGCCGGGTTAAAGGTTGACATGGTGGCAGTATACATCCTTGACCTGGAACATGGCGGCAGTATGAAAACGCGGATCAATGCGGCACAGTCGCTGGGTGAGTCGGGTGATGACCGCGCAATCAAACCATTGACTGAAGCCCGGGAAAAGGGTTTCCGCGATCCGTTCGTCGCGACAACCGCAGCGTCTATGCTGGAAGAACATTTTAAATGATTTTAACAAATTACGCAAAATCCAAGACCCGACTGTGAGGGAGGTTTCATTTTTTTAGAAAATAGAAGAGGGGATTATTCCAAGACCGCACGCATGTATAATAAAATAATGTTCATCATAGCATGGGTTGTATGCACCGGTTCGTATGCCATGAGGCGGGCTGATGTTGATATTGATCTGGGAATGGGGTTTTTGAGCAGCTATGGCCAAAAAAAATTAGAACGATATGACAGTTACCGGGTACTCCTGGAGGTTGACCCGTACGTACCCTTGATAGATCGCAATAATGTATTCTTCTCTATGGGCGCTGTTTTTGAATTGAGCGACCGATGGTATAAATACCGAAATCTACTGGCAGATGGTTTTGACTACCGGAAATATAATGACGTTGGCCTGGTGGCCGATGTTCATCCAACGATCAGTTACAATGTACACGGTTTTGTTCCCGGATTGAGCGGAGGTGTTTCGCTCGGTTTACGATACCGAAAAACCAGAGTTAAATACAGTGATGAAACCGAGGCGTTCGAGGACTATTGGAACGTCCTGATGGTCGGCTTTAATGTAAAGCCGCAGGTTACATTCCTGGTGGATAAATTTTATCTCACCGGTGCATTTAAATTCCGGTATTTCTTCGGGGCAAATTATTATACGTTCGACTCCGGCGAAAAGAAAAAAAAAAGGAATAACCGGAAAACGTTCGGCTTTTCAGTAACCCCCGGTTTTAAATACCGGCGTTTCCATTTTGAAATTGGATTCAGAGTGGAGAAGCACTTTTATAAAAAGGAAGAAGTTACAAACTGGAAGGAGTGGAAAGAGGTAGAATGGGAAAACATACCCTTTATAGGGATTAGTATCGGGAAATAAAAAGCCGTTTTCAGCGCATACGGAGTATATTGTATCGCCGGTTATACGGATAATAACAAATTCAGTAAAGAAAGGATTAACCCATGAGTAAAGTAAAGGAGGGCGACACGATTAAGGTTTCATATATCGGTACGCTTCAGGACGGTACGGTCTTTGATCAAACAGAGGGAGACAAGTACCTTGAGTTTACCATTGGGAATCAGCAGCGTATTCCGGGTTTTGAGCAGGCGGTTATTGATATGGAAGCGGGCGAGACGAAGACCGTGACTATACAGCCTGAAGACGCCTATGGCGAGTATAGTGACGAGGAGATTGTTGAAGTGACCCGAAGCAGGCTGCCGGATAACGTAGTACCGGAGATCGGGCAGCGGCTTGAAGCTCAAAACAGGCACGGCGAACCGGTTGTCGTGACTATTAAAGACCTCACTAAAAACACGGTTGTTTTTGATGCAAACCATCCTCTGGCAGGTAAAGAGCTTACTTTTGAGGTTTTTGTAAAGGAAATTGTGTCATAGGTGTTTCTATTTGACAGGAACCGGATCAGATGGCTTTTCGGAAGGGCGTTTTTTAGACGTCCTTTTTTTATGCAGGAAAGATTCGAGTTTTTATAACAACATTATATTTTATACTATGCATTCTATTATTGAAACATGGAGAACTTCCCTTGCAGGTCTGCTTGGTTTCTATGACCGCAGTCGGGGTAACCTTTTTATTTTTTTTCCCTCACTTTTTATATTCTTTACACTCCTTAATATCGCCTGTTACTGGTGGGCCATGTTTACCGCTTTTCCGGAGTATTGTTATGGCACTGAAGGAGCACACTATTTCCGGGTCCAATTCCCTGTCGGTATTCTTGGTGCCCTTTTCGACAGTTTCTCTTTTTTTGTGACAATATTTATCATTCGACGTGCCTTGAAAACCCGTACTGTTCTTGAATATATTGCTCATCTTTCCTTTGATCTTATTATAGCGATACTCGCTACATTCTGGGTATTATTTATTTTTTCCTTCTCAGGATGGCTCATCAGCCTGGTTGAATCAAAGCCCGAAATACTGAGTAACCGTAATGAGCACTACGAACATCTCTTAATAGATGCTCTTATATATCCCACTGATAACATCCGTAATATCTATTTCGGTATTATCATGGGTATTTCGGCGAGCCTGCCCACCTGTACCCATTTTGTCATGTTTATATATGCGCTTTTCAAGAACAAAAGGGAAAAGCAGGGAATACATTCCAAAGGGTTATTGCACCATAGATGAAGAATTGGTAGTATGGAATTACGAGAGTATATTATTACTGGAGCAGATAACAATATTTTGAAGATAGAAGTAAAGGAGGAAAAAACATGCCGGATGAAGACCGTGAACTGATCGATCGACGGGAAGAAGAGGACAGGCGGAAAGCGCACGATCTGGAACATTTTGAAACCGCGGATGTTGAACAGCGCAAATTCAAGGAACGGCGAACACCTGATGAGCGCAGGTCTGGATGGTTGCGGGTTGGCAGGTGGGTGAGCGTGTTTGCTAAAACATTAGGGTTTGGCAAAACTAAAAAATAACTTTATGAAGGTATTTACGTACTATTACCTACGCATTCACCTGCTTCATCAACTCCCGCACCTGCTGCATATCAGGCCCGGACCCGACAGAGAGGGTGGTAAGCACAAGGTTATCATCCGGCAATGGAAACGGATATGCGGTGAGTGTCAACTGGTTATCATCAGACATGATAAGTTTCTGCATGGAGCCGAATGAAAACAGCGAATGTATCCGCTCCTCAACTTTGGTAAACACGGCAGCCATGCCGGCGAGGGAATCCACGTTGTCGCCAGATCCGGCAACGGCAAGGCCGAGATTGTCTGCAAACACGGCTCCGCGGCAACCTTCCAGTTCAGCAAGTTGATAAATAATTTCTTCAAGGGATTTTCCAAGACAGTTAAAGGTGGGGGTGCGTTGAAACCTGGCTGGTTTTTCTATAACAATATTTTGAGTTCGTAGAATTGCATTGTCGGATTCCAGTGAAGAGACTTTTTCCTGAAACGATGCCAGTTCTATATTCTGCTCACGAAGCATAGTGTTTTCCCGGCGCAGGGATTCGATTTTGTCAACCTGTGACTGTAGCTTTTCAATGTGAGTCGCAAGGTTATTTCTTTCATTCTGCAGGGTTTCAAGCTGTTCATTCTGATCGGATAACCGCATGAGATCGTCAAGCGCTTCCTTATATTTCATGGATATCGTATCTTTTTCCGACCTGACCGTATCGGTCTCATCGGCCTTTTTCTGCAGGATATTCGCTTTTGTTGATATATTTTTATAGGCGGAATAGACCTTCTGCAGTTTTGTGAAAAGTTTTTTCTTGTCTTCAGTCAATTTGGTTTGTGATTGACGAATCGATTCATAATCTTGCTGCTGTTGTTGAAGAGTGGATTGCATCTCTGCAAGTTCCTGCTTTGTCTTTTGATATTCCTGTGATGTCGGAATGGTAATTTTCCGGTACGAGTCCATTTTTTTGTGAAGAGACGCCCGGTCATAATTAATGCGGGTGTATTCCTGCTGCAATTTGGCATAATTCATGGAGAGTGATGCATTGTTGTGCTTGATTTTATTGAAAAATTCCCGAAACCGTATATAATCATTTTTCAATGAAACATAGGCGCGATGAGTTTCATTATGCCCATGCACTGACCGGTTCAGTTGCTGTTTTAAGGAATCATTCTCCCGTTGCATCGATCCGATATCGAGTTCAAAATCCTCGGTAAGCTCGGCGATGGCAGCATTTTTTTTTCGGGAAGCCATGAAATAGCCCGTGATATACATGAATAATGCACCGGCGATACCCGCTCCGATGACGACTATTTGTTGTGTTTCCATACAACACCTCTAAATCGTTTTAAACGCTATGACGAGTTTATTTATTCTGCCGGTAAAGATTAACCGGAGACAGGAATGGTAATACTCTTTTTCCCCGAGTTCTATCTGTGGTGATGACAGATAAAATAAAAAGTAACCTCCAGTATAATTAATATAGCATATAATACTCTATAACCAGTGGAAAAAATGGTGATGGTAATCTATTATTTAAGATAATCTTCTGCAATTTAGCCACAATCTGCTGTGATTCCAGAAAGATATTGCCCGGTTTTGCTTCACTCGTGTCTGGAAGCACCGGCACCGTATTCTCACCTGCCGGCGGTCGGTCGGGGAAAGACAGCATTTAAGAGTAACCGATACGAAACAGAGACCTTCCTGTGACAGGAAACAGGTGTCAGGATTACTGCCGCCTTAAATCATCCGGTGCGTGGAAAAGGTACACAAACCGGTATGACGTAAAAATAAAATTGTTTCTATACTGCTGGTCGTTACCATCCTTACAATTTATATTTATCCTTCTTAAAAAATCTATCTGGTATACCTGCAAAACAGGTTGTTTGCAGGTATTATAATCCATATCACCGTTTCACAATCTTTGAAAGGTGTTATATATGTATCGTCTCAGTGGTAGTATATGGTTTATTGCGGTTATTCTCTGTGTCTCATTTGCTGTCCTTGCCGAAGAAGATGCTGAATCCCAGTCTATGCTTAAAGGAAGCGGGATCGGTTTTAATATCGGCATGCGTATTCATTTTCCGGAAGAAATAAACACCCTGATAGATGAAATCTGGGAGGAGATGCAGGAAGGGGTATTGGTTATTTCTCAGACCGGCAGCCAGGCAATGTTTCTCGGCCTGCCGATAAAAATAAAAGGGATAATATTTATCGGACCGTTTTTCTGTATTGAACCGTTTGGTCAGTTTTTTTGGTCAGGGAAAGTCCTTCGGATGCGGGGTGATGTCTCCCGTGAAGCAAATGTTAATATACTGGATCTTACCGGAGGGTGCAATTTCTGGTTTAAGGTCACACCGAAAAAAACAGTGTCATTTAAATTGGGTGCCGGCGGTTATGGCGGATATACCACGTTTAAAGTGTCCGGTGATTATGGTGATATTACTATGACCGGTCCCGGTTATGGCGGCAATGTATTGGCCGGTATCGATATTACCTTGAAAAAAGTGGCTATCAATATTGATTTCATCGTGCCGATCGGGAGCACTGAATTCCAGGACCGTGAGGGAGAACTCAAGTATGATCCCGGTGAAATACCGACATATCCGGAAGTATTTTCTCATACAGGATTCGAGATTCGTCCCGGAATTACCATTCTTTTTTAGTACCTTACAGATTGCTTTCTTGTTTTTTAGGTATTGGTTACAACTTTATTTGTTACAATACTTTATTCCGAATGCTTTCTTCGGTTAGAAAGGAATCTGATAAGGAACTTATTTGCGGGTTTATCCCGCGTTAGTTTAATTAAGGAATGCTATCATGCTCTATGCGCTCACCTTTTATGTTCCTGAAGATCACTGTGAAACAGTTAAAATGGCGCTCTTTGAAAAGGGGGCCGGCCGTTATGACAAGTATGACTGCTGCGCGTGGCAGGTGAAAGGTGATGGCCAGTACCGGCCGCTTGAAGGCAGCAATCCATATCTCGGCAAAGAAGGGCAAATCGAACGTGCTGCTGAGTATAAAGTTGAGATGATCTGCGATGGATCCGTGGTGAAAGGTGTCCTTGAAGAATTGATCAGGGTACATCCCTTTGAAGAGGTCGCATACAGTGTGTGGGAATTAAAAACCTTGAGTGATTTTAATTAATTCCTGTTAAGCATTGACAAGTGCGCCCCTGAATTCCCCGGAGGGGGACTTCGTACCAGGGATACTTTTATATACAGCAAAAAAAAGTCCGCCTGAAAGGCGTTAAGTTAATACCTTTAGAAATAATTCTTCTATGCAAAAACAATTTAAAGACTGGGGGTATATTACATAATCGGTAAATTGGAGTTGACTGAAGCAACTTAAAATTAGTATTCGCTATTTTTTTATATCATTCGAAACTGTTATGCAAAAAAAACAACAGCACAATATATATATGCGTATATATGAATGGTTATTCAATTCCTACGGCCCTCAGGGCTGGTGGCCGGTTATGAGTCACCGGGGAAAGAATCCCACTATGACCGGGAATTTCAGAGGGTATCATCCGGGAGATTATTCCTATCCGAAAAATAACTCACAACGATTTGAAATCTGTATTGGCGCGATTCTCACTCAGAATACAGCCTGGGTTAATGTTGAGAAAGCACTGCTTAATCTCAGGCAGGCCAGGTGCCTGTCACCACGCAAAATAGAGCAACTTGACGATCAGAAATTGAAGGATCTGATCAGGCCTGCCGGTTATTATAATCAGAAAGCTCGGTATGTGCGAAATTTTACGGAATTGTATCTGTCGCTGAAAGGATGGGTACCCGGTCGTGATGAGGTGCTGCGATGCAAAGGGGTTGGGGATGAGACGGCAGATTCGATGCTGCTCTATGCCTGTGGCGTTCCTGAATTTGTCATTGACGCCTATACCAAAAGAATTTTTTCTCATCTTGGATTATGTACATATGATGTGAAATATATTGATTTGAAAATGCTGTTTGAAAGTAACTTGCCCGAAGAGGTGCTACTCTTCCAGGAGTACCACGCACTTATTGTGGAACATGCGAAGCGGTACTATAATAAAAAGCCGTATGGTATTAACGATCCCTTATTACAGGTACTGAAATAATCCCCTTTTTACTTCATGACTCCCGCGTTATATTTTGAATGCTCATTATAAACACTGAAACAAGTATTAATCACTCCATGAAGACACGTATTACAGCTATAATTCCCACGTATAACAATGCAGCAACCCTTGCAGAGGTTATTGAAAGGGTAGCGCGGTTTCTGCCGGATATTATTGTCGTTAATGACGGCTCAACCGATACAACGGCAGATATATTGGCCAACCGGAATGACTGTACCGTCATTTTTTTCTCTGAAAACCGCGGGAAGGGTTGTGCTCTTCTGGCCGGTTTTGAAAAAGCGGAAGAATCGGGATTTACCCATGCGATCACTATTGACAGTGACGGACAGCATTTGCCTGAAGATATACCGCTTTTAATAAAGAGCATAGATATTAATCCGGAGACTCTCTGGGTCGGCAATCGAATACTTCCCTATACAGAGGGAGAAAAGCCGCCGGTACGCTCGATCTTCGGAAGAAAGTTTGGTAATTTCTGGTATAAATTCAATACCGGTATCGTTCTTCACGATACACAGTGCGGCTTCCGCGCATACCCGCTTAAGGAAATTCGGGCGTTGCCCTGTCAGGGGAAACGGTACGAGTATGAGCAGGAGGCGCTGGTTAAAGCTGCATGGAACGGTATCCCTGTTAAAGAGGTTCCGATACGACTCTATTATCTTCCCGCAGATAAAGTTGTTTCGCATTTCAGGCCGGTTCGTGATTTTATACGTATCAGTAAAGTGAACTCAAAGGCCGCAATCACCAGGATTCTTTTGCCGGTAACCGCATTAGAGGTGCCGGGGGCAACGTGGCGGGAAAAGATCATCGCACTTGCAAAGCATGAATTACGGGCGAATACCTCACCGAAGAAAGCGGCGTCATCCGTCTCGCTGGGTGTCTTCATGGGAATATTTCCCATTCATGGCTTTCAGGTTGCCACGCTGATGGGATTGACCTTTCTGCTGCGGCTTAATCGGCCCCTTGCCATTTTAGGGGTGTGTGTATCCTCTCCGCCTTTTATGCCGTTTCTTATTGTAGTGGCTGTTGCCACCGGACGGTTGGTACTGCCGCCGGACCTTATCATGCTGCAGGGCCAGAAGACCGCTCAAATTCTGGCACAGGGCGCACTAGAGTTCGTTGTCGGCAGCACGATTCTATCCATTGTTGCAGGTATTGCCGCCTATTTTATCACCTTTCCGATGTTTCAGCAACTTACCAAAAAACGACTCTTTAAGAAGCTGGAGTCTTCATCATGATTGCGCAGTGTGCACAGTTCCTCCATCGCCACCGGAACCTCTCAATCATTATTACTATTGCGGTCGTGATACTCTGTGCCGTTTTAATAAGTAAAGGCTCCTTTTCTCAGAGTGTAATGGATATGCTGCCGCTGGAAGATCGTGTTATTGCACAGCATGTCCGCGTATTGACTGTTTTCAACACCATGGATCGTATCGTCTTTGAATTATCCTTTTCTGATACAACGAAGAAATTTAACCGGCTTGCTGAAACCGC
>JAUVGS010000392.1 GCA_030593665.1 Chitinivibrionales bacterium
AGTTTTTTAAAAGCGCAGCCGATTCTGTGCTGTTTACCGGCTACTATGAAGCTTGTTTAAAGGGATCGCTTAAGCGATCGGAACGTTTTGCTTATCCGGTTTATCGAAAGCCAAAGGATATTGTTACTGTGAATCTCTCACGGTTTTACTTTTATGAAAGAGTGAATGGTATCCCCAAATATCTCCGTGGAAGATTTATCGGAAACAGGCGGCTGGTACCCTATTATTCGCGGGAAGATATTGATAGTAAAGATGTCCTGGCAGGAAAAGGGCTTGAGCTCGTCTGGGTAGACGATCCTGTTGCCCTCTTTTTTCTCCAGATTCAGGGAAGCGGCATTGTTGCGTTGGATAATGGAGGAAGAATGCGGTTGAATTATGCTTCGGGAAACGGCCAGGAGTATAAAGCTATAGGCAAACACCTCATCGATAAAGGTGCTTTTACCTATGAAGAGATGTCTATGCAGCGTATCAGAAAATATATTGAAGAGCACCCGGAGGAGATGGAAGTGGTGTTTAATTATAATCCCAGCTATGTGTTTTTTAACAAAGGAGGTAAAGGGCCACAGGGAGCGCTTGGCAGGCCAATAACAGCCATGCGGAGCATTGCCACCGACCTTGCCCTTTTCCCCAAAGGTGCGCTCGGTTTCATTGAGACGGAAGTGCCGGAGTTTGACAGCACCGGCAGTGTTGTTGCCTGGAAACCGTATAGGGCTTTTGTGTGTAATCATGATACCGGCGGGGCGATTAAGGGGCCTGGTCGGGTAGATCTGTTTACCGGATTTGGCCCGGAGGCAGAATTGATTGCCGGACATATGAAGCAGCGGGGAACGCTCTACTTTCTTATAAAAAAACAGGATACCGCCTCATAAGGGTATCACACCTTTGATCACTTCTCACTATTTTATTGTATACAAAATCTTTGTGTTTGATTTCTTTTTGCCGATAATATATAATTGCTAAACCTGCATAGAATCGTGTTTGTTAAGGGGAACAATGTCGGAAACAATAAAAACCAACCAGAATAGTCCGGATGAAATCCGGAATGATATAGATTGGGCCACCCATTATAAAGGTATGGATGCTGAGAGCATCCGCCGCAGTTTCCTGACCAATCTTGAATATCATATTGCAAAAGACAAGTTCACATTTACTCCCTATGACGGTTATTTAAGTCTTGCTTATGCGGTGCGGGGCCGGCTGATTGAGCGGTGGATCACGACCCAGCAGAAGTATTATGCGGTGGATGCAAAAAGAGTCTGCTACCTTTCACTTGAATTTCTCATGGGCCGCCTTCTGGGCAACAATGTGGTGAATCTTGGTCTCAAAAAGGCATGCACTGCAGCGATGCATGATATCGGCCTTGACTATGAGGATATCGAGGATCAGGAGGTTGATGCCGGGCTTGGTAATGGCGGCCTGGGACGTCTGGCAGCCTGTTTTCTTGACTCAATGGCAACCATGGAACTGCCGGCGATCGGCTATGGTATCCGGTATGAGTTTGGTATCTTTACCCAGAAAATTGTTAACGGGTATCAGAAAGAGCTGCCGGAACACTGGCTGGAGAATGTTAATCCATGGGAGATAGAACGTCCCGAATACAAATTCAGGGTGAAGTTTTATGGACGCGTAGAGTATGAGACCGATGAGGAGGGGAATGAATCAGCCCGGTGGATCGATACCGATGACGTGGTTGCGGTACCGTATGACACCCCGATTCCCGGATTCAATAACAATACGGTTAACACCCTGCGGTTGTGGTCTGCAAGGGCTGCAACGGAACTGGATCTGGAGCGGTTTCAGGAAGGTGACTATATAGCTGCGTGTGAAGATAAGCTGAACAGCGAAAATATCTCAAAGGTGCTCTATCCGAATGATTCGAACCATAGCGGCAGGGAACTGCGCCTCAAGCAACAATATTTTGTTACCTCAGCCTCATTGCAGGATATTTTAAGGCGCTATTTGAAGCATCATAATGATTTTAATGATTTCCCAAGGAAAAACGCTGTCCAGTTGAACGATACACATCCTGCAATAGCTATTGCGGAACTGATGCGGCTTTTGGTAGACGAATATGCCCTGCCGTGGAATAAAGCCTGGAACATTGTGGTAAAAACATTTGCCTATACAAACCATACGCTCATGCCTGAAGCGTTGGAAAAATGGCCGGTCAGTTTAATGAAGGCCCTTCTTCCGCGGCACATGGATATCATTTATACCATTAATAGCCGGTTTCTCCGTCAGGTATCATATAAGTATCCGGGTGACACATAAAGGCGCCGCCGCATGTCGCTTATTGAAGAGGGTCAAGAGCCAATGGTGCGGATGGCGTATTTAGCGATAGTTGGAAGTCATTCGGTTAACGGCGTTGCCGATCTGCATACCAAACTTTTGACAAATGGGCTTGTCCGCGATTTTTATGAGCTATGGCCGGAGAAATTCAATAATAAGACAAACGGAATTACCCAACGGCGTTGGCTTTATAAATCAAATGAGCCCCTTTCTGCATTGATTACCAGCAGGATTGGCAATGGCTGGATTAAAAACCTCCATGATTTGAAAAATCTTGAGCAGTATGCCCGGGATCAGGGATTTCAGGAAGAGTGGCGAGCGGTAAAATATACTTGTAAAAAGAGACTGGCCGAGAAATTGAAGAAATGGGAAGGCATTGACGTTTCTGTTGATTCCCTGTTTGATGTGCAGATAAAACGAGTTCATGAATATAAACGCCAGCTATTGAATATTCTACACTGTATTTATTTATACAATGAATTAAAAGCTGGTAACCGTGAGCATGTGGTGCCAAGGACGGTGTTTTTCAGCGGCAAGGCAGCACCAGGCTATCACATGGCAAAGTTGATTATCAAATTTATCAATAATGTCGCATCAGTAATCAATAATGATCCGGAAACAAAAGAGTTCCTGCAGATACATTTTGTGCCCAATTACCGGGTGTCACTCGCTGAATATCTCATTCCTGCTGCTGACCTTTCTGAGCAGATATCGACCGCGGGTACGGAAGCCTCGGG
>JAUVGS010000506.1 GCA_030593665.1 Chitinivibrionales bacterium
CAGCACCTGGATAAAGAGACCTTTGCGTTTGCAGATGATATGTTACATGAAGCCCGTGTTATCCGTGGTGAAGTTGGATTACGGGAGCAGGGAGTCCGTCGGATTCAAACGGTGCGTGAGAATTACTTTCTGCATGAGATAGGGGATATTCTGAAGAATACCCTTGATGTGCACAAGCTTCTTGACGCGATGTGTGCGAACTTACCGGATCTGGGGATCATTTCTTTCTATTTTTCACTCTATGAATCCACCAAGAAAATGCCGAGCAAAAAATCCCGTTTAATGCTCGCTTTTATTAACGGGAAACGCAAGAACATCGGCAGGGAAGGTATCGTATACAACACCAATGAAATACTTCCTGATGGAATTGTTCCAAAAGATACACATCATATTCTTGTGGCAGAACCATTATATTTTCAGAAGGAACAATTTGGTATCGTCCTGTTTGAAGCCGGTATGCAGCAGGAATTTGAACGATACGAAATTTTGAGGGAATATATCAGTGGCGCACTCCATTCCGCACGACTTATCGAAAAGGTACAGCAACAGGCCGAGACGCTCGCGAGGGCAAATACCGAATTGGAAAAGCTGCGTGAAAAGGAACATGCGTATTTGCAGGCGATTAAGGGTGAATTGGAGTTGGGGAGGAAAATACAGATGGGATTTCTTCCGCAGACGCTGCCACAGTTGGCCGGTTATGAAATTGCCGTTGCTTTTATGCCTGCCCGTGAAGTCAGCGGTGATTTTTATGACGCGTTTTCCCTTGATGAGGATTTAGTCGCCCTGGTGGTCGCGGATGTTAGTGGGAAAGATGTTAGTGCCGCACTCTTCATGTCACTTATCAGAACACTTATTCGTGTCTTTTCGGAACGGGCACAGGCTGATGGTGATGATCCGCTTGATGCCATTGAAGTTGTTAACGATTATATCATCCAGCACCACCGGCATGGGGATGGCAGATGCATGTTTGCGACAATTGTTTTCGGCCTGCTTCAGCCCAGCACCGGAGATTTTCGGTATATCAATGCCGGGCATAATGCGCCAATTATTGTGAAAGATAATGAGGTGATCAAAGAATTGTCGCCAACAGGCCCTGCCGTGGGGCTGGCATTAGATCTCATCTTTAAACAGGAAACAATTAGATTAGAATCGGGAGAAATGCTCTTTGCTTATACCGATGGTGTCACAGAAGCGCAAAATCCGGAAGGGGATTTCTTTACCTCAGACCGTTTACGGAAACTCCTTAAAAAAGACAGCACCTCAGTATCCGATAAAGTAAACCAGGTTACAAATGCACTTAATGATCACAATCGGGAAGCTGCACCGTTTGATGATATCACCATGCTTGCAGTAAAAAAACAATAAAAAACGCTGCAAATTTCCGAATATAGTATATTGTTGTTAAACACTCTTGTTAGATCGCCATATTTGTACAAGAAAGTTGAACTGAAGTATGGCATACAATAACACACAACCACATGATTCTACCTATTCGCAACCGCATGCCGTGCTCAATGCTTTATGGGCATTTCTTTCTTTTGTTGCATACGGCATAACTTTTATCCTCCTCTATGAATCTTTAGGTAACGCTATTGCATCTTTTTGCGTTTTACCTGTTGTGGTAGCCGCATGGTTTTGGGGGAAGCGGGCCGGCTTTGCCGCATGGATACTAGTGATAATTGTAAACGCCGCGCTGTTTAATATGGTCGGTCAGACCGGATGGGACTCGATCATACGCTACCGCGGAATCCCCGGCACCCTTACCGTATTGACAATAGGTATAATAGTAGGGTATCTCCGTGATTTTCGCGAATGCATCAGGCGTGAATTAGTAATCCGTGTTGAAGCTGAAAACGCCTTGCTGCAATCAGAAAAAAATTTCAGGTCAATGTTTAATATCGCAAGCGAAGGACTGCATATTGTAGATATTGAAATCCGGAAATTTGTAGAAGTGAATCCTGCCATGTGTAAAATGTTTGGATATAGCCGCGAAGAATTACTCACGATTTCACCAAATAAACTAAGCACTCCTGACGAAAAAGAGATACAAGAAAAAGCGTTAGGAACGCTGTTTTCAGGAGGATCCGTTATCAATCATAAGGGGAGTCGGGTACGAAAAGACGGCACTACTTTTAATGCATTGATTTCCGCATGTCCCATTGAATGGTATGGCAAAAAGGCTATCTATGGCAGTATACGGGATGTGTC
>JAUVGS010000194.1 GCA_030593665.1 Chitinivibrionales bacterium
CGCCATCCCTGTTTGACCTGTTAGTTAGAAAAACTTTTATCAATTATGCAATGGATCTTACGCTTCAGAGTTTACGTCATCATCTGCCTCGCAGTAGTGTTGATATCTGCAGCAGTCATATTTAGTGTATTACGCGCATAAAAATGTTGCGGCGGAAAAAATAACAGTGAGTTATGCCTATGGTATGAATCAGCTAACCACGATGAGTAAAATTTAAAGGTATAACCTATAGATTCTCTGAAAACAACACAAACGTAAAAAAACCGGAATACTCCATTCTCCGTTATTACCCACCCGCAAGCTTCAATGTCAAGTATATCTCATCCCCATCCGAAACAGGTTTCAATAGTTCATCCGGATAGGCGCTTTCCTCATTTATATATATCTCAACAACATTAAGGACATTACCCTTTTCATCAAATATGCCGTTTTTAATATCAGGGAACCGTTTAACCAGGTTGTTCAGACAGTCACCAACGTTCTTTCCTTTTACTTCGACTTCAGCCAGGCCGGTGGTAAATTGACGTTGACTTTTATGAATATTTACCGTTATACTCATATCCTACTCCTCTTATGTCAAATTTCCGCACTGTTCGCAATCCGGGTTTCTTTTAATTTTAAACTCTTTACATTTCATAGTTAATCCATCATAAAGTAGCATTCTGTTTAATAACAGTTCGCCGATACCTGTTATATATTTGATAACTTCCGTTGCCTGAAAAGACCCTATTACTGCCGGTGCAACACCGATTACCGGAAATTTATCTTTTGGAACCGGCCCTTTATTCATACATTGCAGGCATGCGGTTTTCCCCGGAATCACCGTCATAACTCTTCCCTCAAATCCGTTTACTGCTCCATGAAAAAAGGGAATATTGCTCTCAACTGCAAACTTATTCAACAGGTATCGTGTCGGGAAATTATCCATGGCATCAACTAGTGCATCACAGCCTGCTGCAAGCCGGGAAATACTATCCTCAGTTATTGTTTCATAGATACCGTTAATAGTAACGTCCGGGTTCAGATTTCTGAGTTTCTCAACCGCAGAATCAACCTTGTTTCTGCTGATATCCGTATTCCAATGCAGAATCTGTCTGTTTAAATTGCTCAACTCCACCTGATCATGGTCAGCGATCCGTATCTCCCCAATCCCTGCTGTTGTCAGGTATATCGATATAACTGAGCCAAGCCCTCCGGCGCCGGCAACAAACACCTTTGCTTTTTTAAGTTTGTCTTGCCCCTCTTCACTTATCTCATCGATCATTATCTGCCTGTCATATCTGTCACGTTCACTTTGTGTAAGCATACCTGCTTTTGACCTCCGGGAAAAAGATAACAGATTTCAGGGATTGTATTAAAAAAATAATAGAAAGGAACTAGTCTCCCGGGAATATATTTCTGTTCAATTTTCGGAGCCCGCCTGAGCGATCCGTTGACCAGTCCTTGATCGGAGAATTGTTTTCATAATAGTCGAGGCGTCCCAAGGCTTTCAGGCGATCAAGGATCAATTGCCAGGCACAGTCAATCTCTTCATTGATCTCACATTTTCCGTTGCTTGACCCGCCGCAGGGACCATTAAGAATGCTTTTCGCACACCGGGATATCGGGCATATACCGCCGGTGCGGGTGAGTACACAATCGCCGCACCCCTGGCATTTCTCCCGCCACACACCGGGTTCGTCCAATGCGCCTAAAAAAGTTGTGTTTACTGCAGGAATCACCGGGCTTTTGTTAAAGAGTGCAGCCAGGGTCTGAATCCCTGCACCGCAGGCGAGTGAGAGTATTGCATCTGTTTTGGGAGGTATTTCAAGATAGCTCTCAACAAGGTCCTGCTCACACTGCCGTTGAATTGTCTTTGTTTCAAATGAAGGAGGCTTTTTTTTATAGTACCGGATATGGGCAAGCTCTGCTGCCAGGGCCTGTGTCTCCTTTTCGCCTCCCGTAAGGCACACGGTAACACAGCTGTCACACCCGACAACTAATACCCTCTTAAATTCCGCTATGGAATCTGCTATTTCTTCTATGGGTTTAAGGTCTGCAACTATCATTCTGCCGCTTTCTCAGGTTTGTTTCGAATGTTCATTTTATGTTTCCAGGAATTTACTACCGCGCCCTTTCTATGGTCGGGACACAGCATCTCAACCTCATCTTCACACTCGTTATCAAGAGTCTTTTTGAACCTGGTAGTATACAGAGGTTCACCGCAGACATTGCAGTGGACCAGTTCCAGACAGATGACCTCGTCCCATTCACTTTCCAGGAGGTGCTGAAATTCTATTGCTTTCTGGGGACAGATTCGCCAGCAGTGACCGCACCTGGCGCAGCGTGTTATATTATGCTTCAGTGTTCTCTCATTATCCCCGTCACTGTATTGCAATGCACCAGCCGGGCAATTCTGCACACATGCCAGACAACCGTTGCATTCATCATTCACCCGGAAAAAAGACATCGGTGAATTCCTTGATAATATGTATTAAAATTATTTAACCATCCGTAGGGGCGTATCATGATACGCTCCTACTATTTTTTCCAATAATCAACATCACAACCGTGTTGCCACAAGTAACCGTGCGGCAGCCTGGCGCTTCTGCTGGTGCTGCGCTTTAAAATCCTCCACATATTCGATAGCCTGTGATTCACAGAAATAAACACACTCCGGGTCACCGCCGCACAGATCGCATTTAAAAATCATCCTTTTTATTTTATCAAATTCAACAGCCCCGAAGGGACAGACTGAAACGCACTTCTGACAGGACACACAGAGGCCCCGGTTGATCAGTACCCTGTTTAATTTTTCATCCCATGTTATGGCTTCCCTGGGGCATACACTGATACAGGGGGCATCAACACAATGCCGGCAGCAGACTGGGATATTAAAGTCTTCATTCTCTCTTTTAATCACCTGTATCGGCGAGCGTGACGGATTACTGACGCCGCTGTGTTTTGCAGAGCATACAATTTCACACTGACGGCACCCGGTGCATTTTTCCGGGTCAACCACGAGTATTTTCTTGTTCATGCTCTGCTTCCTTTATCAGGCTCCACAGTCCGTGTCACACCTTCCCTGAGATTATACTCCTGCTCAACGGCAATGCTCCGTTTTGCAGCTTCCTTTAATTTCCTGCTGGAAATATTTTCACCGGTGTTTAGCTGAATCAACTGAATAAAATCCTTGTGAACTGATTGTTTTGGCTGTAACAACCAGCTGTATTGTTGTGGAATACCCAAACACCCCAATACTCTGTCAGTGTGAACCTGTGTTATAGTATCTTTGCCGGTTTTCGGATCGTTATTTGGATGTGGTTCGCTATTGCCCTTTTTATAATACTGCAGACTGTTCCCGCCGATAGACTCTGCTGCCGTTACCGGTCCTTCTGCAAGCACATCGCACAATCCCTTTCGACCGGCAATACATTGTATAACGTGAGGTAAAATACCAGCAGTGCCTGCATCGGGAAAAAGGGGTTTTACCTGCTTTGCTTCGAGAATACCGTTGCGATAAAGCGTTTGAATCCACTTAACCAGATCAACCGTAGTTTCCAGATCAATACCATAGTCGTTAGCTAATTCCTGATATGGTACAAGTGTCGCTCCGGCAGCATCGGAATCATGTTTCCCGTCGTTTTTCACCTGCTGCATTTCTTTAATAATCCGTCTGCCGCACAGGATAGCTTCATCCGGGTGTTTAATTTCGATGTCCATACTTCCTCTGCAGGCAATAGCTTTCAAATTTTTTGACCCGAATACCGCACCGGTTCCCGGCTTGTCGGTTGCAGTTTTCAGACTTGACAGTACATGCGCAAAACGGACACACTTTTCTCCCGCATTACCGATAGTAAGAATCTGGATTTCTTCGTCATTCAGACTGCTGCGAATAGTGCTCTGGGTTTCATACGTTCCAAGCCCGCGGAGGCCGGATGCATTGTTAATCCCGATTGAACCATCCTGAATGAAGAGATACACAGGCCGTTTCGCCCTCCCCGTAATAACAAGATGGTCAAAACCGGCCCATCTCAACTCCGATGCAAAAGGACCGGCAACGGAAGTAGATAAAAACGAACCGGTCAGCGGGGATTTTGTCGTTACATAGATTTGCGCAGGCGGAGAGCCAACTGTCCCGCCCAGAAGCCCTGCACTGATGATAATGGCATTATCCGGGGACAAGGAATCGCACCCCGATGGCGCATGCTGATGAAATAAAAATGCTGCAAGGCCCTGCCCCCCAAGATAGCTTCGCCGCCAGATTTCCGGGATAGCAGCGACCTCTATTTTTTTTGTATATAAATCAACGTATGCAATTTTTCTCTGTAATGCCATATCGATTCCTTCGGGGAGATTACCTCTGCTATTCAGAGTATATCAATGACAGCTTTGTTAACTTCAGTCAATAATCATCTTTCCCGGGCCCTATCAGAATACTTGGTACTCACCGCATACAAGATACGTGAAAAAATATGTGAAAAGCAAGAAAAAGATAGAGTATATTTCGATGATGTAATAACATATTTTCAGGGTATTATATTCCCCCTAAGGAAGATTCAACTAAAAATTGTAACCGTTACAATGTATCACCCCGCAGCAGAATGTTTATAATTATTTTATTGAAAAGTAACGATACTGACACGATGGTTACCAGGAAGAGAAGGATTGACAATGTCGAATAATCAAGAGGCAAAAGACTTTTCGGGCGCGTCCCGCTATGTGCTTGATGAGGAGCTGGCAAATATTGTCAATGTCTCCATGGCTCTCGAAATGCCGCTGTTACTCAAAGGCGAGCCGGGCACGGGAAAAACAATGCTTGCCCATGCTATTGCGGAAAGTCTGCGCATGCCCCTTATTGTGCTGAATGTAAAATCGAGCATGAAACTGGTTGATGCCCTGTATCTGTATGATACCCTTACCCGGCTCAATGACAGCAGGTTTTCCGATTCGGGAAGGGATGTCAGCAATATTGAGGAATATATCCGCATGGGAAAGATCGGCCGGGCCTTTACTTCTGAGGCAAGAACAGTGCTCCTGATAGATGAGATCGATAAGGCAGACACTGATTTTCAGGA
>JAUVGS010000355.1 GCA_030593665.1 Chitinivibrionales bacterium
GCTTCAGGAGTAGCAATAGGGCCGATTTCTTTACGAACATGCTGAATCAACTCTTTCTTCAGTTCATCTGTTGGATCCGCACCATCAATAAGAGTTACATACGCATAGAGTCCCTGGCCTTTGATTTCATGAGGTATTGGCGTAACCGCAGCCTCGGCAACTTTATCATGGCTTACCAGCGCACTCTCGACCTCTGCCGTTCCAATACGGTGACCGGAAACATTAACCACGTCATCAATCCGACCCATAAGCCAGTAATCACCCTCTTCATCGATACGGCAACCATCACCGGCAAAGTAAATATCATTATACATGGTAAAATAGGTGTCGATGAAACGATCATGGTCACCCCACATGGTTCTCATCATACCGGGCCATGGTTTTCTGATGCAGAGTTTTCCGCCTTCATTTAATTCACATTCAGAACCGTCATCACGAAGTACTACAGTGTCAACACCGAAGAACGGGCGGTTTGCACTTCCCGGTTTCAGGGTGTGGGCGCCGGGCAGAGGGGTAATCATGAAACCACCGGTTTCAGTTTGCCACCAGGTATCCACAATAGGACATTTTCCGTGACCGACTTTATTGTAGTACCACATCCATGCCTCCGGGTTTATCGGCTCGCCGACGCTTCCAAGAATTCTCAATGAGTCAAGTTTGTATTTTTCAACATATTGATCACCATGACGCATGAGTGCACGAATAGCTGTCGGTGCAGTATAGAACACGGTTACGCCGAACTTATCACAGATCTGCCAGAAACGACCGGCATCCGGGTATGTCGGAACACCTTCAAACATCAAGGATGTTGCACCGTTTGCCAGTGGACCATATACAATGTAGCTATGCCCGGTCACCCAGCCGATATCAGCGGTACACCAGTAAATATCATCATCGTGAATGTTGAATACATGCTTATGGGTGAGAGCCGTATGCATCAGGTATCCGCCTGTCGTATGGACAACACCTTTCGGTTTACCGGTAGATCCTGAGGTATAGAGAATAAACAGTTTATCTTCCGCATTCATCACTTCAGGTTCACATTCTTCCGCTGCCTGTGCCATTTCATCATGATACCAGTAATCACGGCCATCCTGCATTTCACATGGTTCGTCATTAGTTTTTACTACGACAACATTCTCAATTGTCGGACAGGTTTTTAATGCTTCGTCAGAAATATCTTTCAGGCGGATAAATTTGCCGGCACGAACAGAAACGTTTGAGGTAATAAGCATTTTGCAGTCAGAATCATTCACCCGTCCTGAAATAGCATCAGAACTGAAACCACCAAAAATGATTGAATGAATTGCTCCGATTCTCGCACATGAGAGCATGACTATTGCGAGTTCCGGAACCATGGGCATATAAATAGCAACCCGGTCGCCCTTTTGAATTCCTTTTGATTTTAAAACATTGGCAAATTTACATACTTCTTTGTAAAGTTCCGCATAGGTATATTTTCGTACGGCATCTTCAGCTTCACCCTGCCAGAGAATTGCAGTTTTATCTGCAATGGGAGTTCCCAGATGGCGATCCAGACAATTAACAGTAATATTTAATTGGCCATCAGCAAACCAGGTATGTTCAATTTTACGGTTCTGTGTATCCCAGTTGTATTCAAGGCTTTTTGTGGGTTCCTTGAACCATGAAAGAGTTTTTGCCTGTTCAAGCCAGAAAGCATCAGGATCATTAATTGATTGCTCCCACATCGTTTGGTATTGTTCGGTAGTATCAACATAGGCGTTTGATTGGATATTTTCCGGTGGCGGGAACTTTCGGTTTTCCTGCATTAATGATTTCATGGCGCCTTCTCTTGCCTGCTCGCTCATAATAAACTCCTTAATTTTTACGTTTTATGCAAAAAACATACGAAATTATTGGCAAAACAACAATTATAACGAATTAAATTTAAATAATAAGCAATAATCCATACAAAAAAAAGAGTACTAATATAAATCATTGTTTAAATTTTTCATAATACAAAATACCTATCCGGTGTCTGTCTGTAAATGTCATTGTAATTATTTATTCTTCAACATAAGGAAAACCTTAGAAAATAAATTTTTGCCACTTTTTAACCCTGAAGGGCACGCGAGGCACAGGGTTCCCTTCAGGGTAGGAAATTATTTCGTTAAGACTATAGTCCGGCTTAGCCGGGTACTTATCCCCCGCTTTGCGGGACAATACCGATTGATCACTCCGTATTGTATATTTAGTGAAGGAAGAATTTTCAATCCGGAGGTACAGATGAAAAAGAAATTACCGATAGGAATTCAGACCTTTTCAGAAATAATTGAGGAGAATTATTGCTATGTTGACAAAACCGATATTGCGAATACCTTAATCCAAAACGGGAAGTACTACTTCCTCTCCCGTCCCCGCAGATTCGGGAAAAGCCTTTTTTTAGACACCCTGGCAGAGATATTTGAGGGAAACAAGGAACTCTTTGAGGGACTTGCGATATATGACAAGTGGGATTGGGATACAAAATATCCCGTGATACGAATCAGTTTTGGCAGTGGTGACTTTGGAACAGCCGACTCTATAAAGAAGCAAATCTATGGAATTATAGAGAGGAATTGTATTGCATTTGACATTCCGACTGATGAGGTTGACAAACAGCGGGGCATAGGAGATACTTTTTACAACTTGATTGCCGCTCTTTATTCCAAGTTTAAATACAAGGTAGTAATACTGATTGATGAATACGATAAACCGATTCTTGATAACATAACAAACAGAGAGCAGGCAACTGTTGCGCGGGATATCCTTAAAAATTTCTATTCGGTGATAAAGGACAGCGATCGGTATATCCGTTTTGTATTTATTACCGGAGTAAGTAAATTCTCTAAAATGAATCTTTTCAGCGGGTTGAATAATCTTGAAGATATTACTATCAATGAAGAGTATGGAACTATAACAGGCTATACTCACAACGATTTGCTGGCGGTGTTTGGAGAACACCTTAAAGGGGTTGACCTGGAGAAAGTGAAAAGATGGTATAACGGTTATAACTATTTCAGCGAACCGATTTATAATCCCTTTGACATACTTCTATTTATTTCAAACAAATGTGAATTCAATAACTATTGGTGGGAGAGCGGTAATCCGGGCTTTTTGATAGAAAAACTGAAAGAACAGAAATATTACATTCCGGATTTGGAAGAGATAACCGTTGGCAGAGAGACACTTAACGCTTTCGATGTTGAAAAAATTGATTTAGTCGCGCTTCTCTGGCAAACCGGATACTTAACATTTGATAAGAAAATAGAATTTTCCGGCGGCATGCAATAC
>JAUVGS010000239.1 GCA_030593665.1 Chitinivibrionales bacterium
TACCTGTTCACGTTCCAATGTGCCCCCACTTGTAACAACGCCGAAATGGTCGATAGGCAGTTTACCGGCTTCATTAAAAGCCCTTTTCATTTCATCCGGTGAAATCATGGCATATATCTTCGCTTCAGTCTGATGATGCACAGATTGCGCGCAAAATGCACAATCCTGTTCACATGCACCGCTTTTCGCGTTCACGATTGAACAAAGATGTACCTTATTTCCGAAATTGCGCAGTCTCAATCTATTTGTACAGGAAAGAATTTCAGGTATATCTTCAGAAGAAGAGGTCAGGATAGCTTGCGCCAATTCCCCTGAAACAGCCTGTCCGGTCTGAGATGCCTGCTGCAATTCCTGTAATTCATTCCTGTTCAAATTTCAGTATCTCCTGGAAAAAGTAAGACAACAGCTCTACTCACCGTACTATTGCCGTTAAATGTCCTTTCGCACTTTCGCATCTACAAACGACCTAAATATTTTTATTGTAAGATCAAAATAGGGTTTTATGGCTATCTACTTAGATGATGTAAACGCTATATTTTGTAGTTTATTATACTCATCATTAGCCATATATAGTACCTACATCAGTCAAGTGAATACCCATATAGGGTTTTTTATGATCACCGTTAATTTGGCAAAACAGGAAAAGGACAGTTATCAATATTTTAATCCCGCATCGCGGGGCCCCAGTATTCCATTACCTCTCCGGCTTCATCATCTTCCTGATAACATGCCAATTGGGAATAAGGTAATCAAACATCGATAATGCAGTAAACAGAGTTGGGAATACCATTATCCAGAATCCCGGATGCATACCCCACAGTGTTTCCGGTGCGAGCCCTTCTGTATAAGTGTGGAGAAAGACAACCAGCAGGACAAGAAATGTCCCGATCGCTTGAAATACGGCTTTTAGCTTTCCTGACATTTTTACTGCTATGACCGCACTGTTAATAGCACAAATAATGCGAATAAACGAGAGTAGCGCATCACGGTATAAGAATATGAAAAACATCCATAACGGGATTATACCCGTATACATAAAGGTACAAAATATGGTCTGCCACGAGATACTGTGGCATATCGGATCAAATATTTTTCCAAATGAAGTTACCTCGCTTCTCCTCCTCGCTATTACACCATTAATGGCATCAGATACCTCTATGAGGATAACACATGCAATTGCAAATAAGAGGTATACTTTATTTGCAGCATATAAATTATTGTGCGCAGCCTTAATAAAGAAAAAGGAGAAGAAAAGTGCACTAATTAGTCGTGATGAGGTAATGACAATCGCATAGTTCATGTAATAGTCCTTTGTTCGGTGGAGTAGTTGAATAATTGAACCAGTTATAAAATAATTACAGAAATAATCATACACGACTACGTTTTCGTATTATTTCTTGTTTTTACCTATCCGAAACTTTATAATTTGTGTATACTTCGTCTGGTTTCAGAATATTCTCAAAAAAAATTCTGAGTTGGAGATCCGTATGGAATTATTGAAGAAGATGGGAAAAAGTCTGATTATCGGTACCATAATGGGTATCATTATTGCATTTATAACAAGCAAATTTGTACCTGATCTTATTGACCGTCTTGAAAATCAGAGTTACTACATGCGGTATTACTGGAAGTATATGGAACTCTCAAAAAAAGATACGGAGACAACTGAGCAGGAGGATGAAACGGGTATTTATATTGTTGATATTGATGATAGAAGTATGCATAAACTCGGTAATTACTGGAACTGGAATCGTTCATATCATGCAAAAATGATCAACTCTCTGGACGACCATTTTCCTGCTGCAATATTGTTTGATATAAATTTTTATGATCCTGAAGATCCTCAGCACCAGAAAAGAACTGCTGAACTGCTTGACCGGAGCAGGGAGGTGCATGCCGAGATCGATCTCTCTGATGATGTCAGAAATTCCGTTCTGTCTTCCATAGATTACGATCACCAGTTTATTGAAGCAACCGGGAGGTCCGGGGTAGTGTACCATGGTATTCGGTTATCCTCGGAACAGGATTATCCTGATGTCGGTCTTTCGCAAATTATGAAACGGGCTACCCTTGATTGGCATAATAGCCTCAATCCGACATCTTGTATTGAAGTATCACCTGAAGACAGGAGCGCTCTCAATAATGACAAAACGATTATTGAC
The DNA here is from genome assembly GCA_030593665.1 of Chitinivibrionales bacterium. The sequence goes on from JAUVGS010000239.1 coordinate 2,163, forward strand.
GGGATATTCCCGGAACTCGCGCGCGAAGCAAAAGCAATCGGACATTTAAATATGAACCCGAATGATGATGGGGTGATTCGGGAAGTCGATCTCTTGTATGGATTCGGCAAGAATAAGCCGGTATATATGCCAATGAGTGTCCGGGCTGTTGCATCGCTCTTTGGTACACCGAATGAAGAGATCGTTTTTAAGCCGGGACGGTATATTAATATTGGTACACCGTTTAAAATTTTTAAAGATAAGAATAACAACATACGTTTTTCTTATCCGAATATGACTGTTTCACAAGTCAAAGCCATACTTGAGAAAGCTGATGATATCCTCGCACTTAAGTCCGGGGAGAATTTATCGGTAACAACACTGTTAAAAATCGGCAGGGATGAAGAAGGGGATGAATTTATCTCTTCCTACTTTGGGGATTTTCCGAAGGAAATTGTTGATCTGCTTCAGAAAAGCGATATTGCTTCTTTATTGTCGTTGGACGTTGGTGCATCAAAGGAATTGGCTCCTGATGTTGTTATGTCACGCGATTCGGATGTTGAGTGGACCTTGCTGGCTCCCTACGGGGACGAAGAGTGGTACTTGACACAGGATAATCTCGATATGGTTGCGCGGCTTGAGTTTGATGAGTTTGAGACGGTAAAGAACGGCCGGACAAAACTGATGTTTTATAATTTTACCGTTCGCAATAAGAAAGGTAAGCTTATCTCATCCATCCCGGTTCTGCGCGAAAAAACCCTTAAAGAGTTATGCCGGATGAAATGGAGTGACATTGAGGACATGAAGCCGGATATGCGATGTGATATCGGCGAGCAGGTACGAATACCGTTAACGCCGTATAATAAACACATTGTAACCTATTTTGGCAACCGCAGGGCCCCGTTCAAGTACTGGTCCTATTACGATATAATGGAAGCGAGAATACAGGGAGCACTGGAGGGGAAGGTATATATAGTTGGTTCAACAGTTCCGGCTATGTTCGATATTGTCAATGTGCCGGTGTCGAATGATTATCCGGGTGTCGAGGTCCATGCCTCTTTAATCAATTCATTCATCACCAATACCTTTATCAGGCGTCTGAAACCCTGGCAGGATTTCCTTATTCTGCTTCTTGTCGGTGTTATTATCGGTATCTTTGGCTATATGCTCAAGCCGTTGGCAAGTTCCATTCTATCACTGGTTTTTATTTTCGGTTATTTCCTGACCGGAATGACACTGTTTGGTTCTGAAAATCTGTGGATAGAAATTGTTCGTCCTATTCTGACAATTTTACTTACCTATACCGCGGTTATGGCATACCGATATATCACCGAAGAGAAGGACCGGAAATTCTTACAAAGTACCTTCAAGCAATACCTTTCGCCTGAACTTATAGACGCCATGTATACCAGTAAGAAAATGCCTGAGCTTGGCGGTGAGGAGGGCGTCTGCACAGCATACTTTACGGATATACAAAGTTTTTCAATCTTTTCTGAGAAGTTGGGATCGCCGACAAAACTGGTAGAACTGCTTAATGAATATCTCACCGAGATGACCGATTCTCTGATGGCACACTATGGGACGCTTGATAAGTATGAAGGGGATGCGATTATTGCCTTTTACGGTGCACCCATGCATATGGATGACCATGCACAACAGGCATGTTTAACCGCACTGGATATGCAGGATAAACTGGGTGAGCTCCGCAAGAAATGGGCAAGTGAAGGAGAGAAGTGGCCCGAAATAGTGCATGATATGCGTATGCGCATTGGAGTAAATACCGGGTTGATCGTGACAGGAAATATGGGGTCTAAAGTCCGTATGAACTATACCATGATGGGGGACGCGGTTAACCTTGCAGCCCGTCTGGAGAGTGCCGCGAAACAGTATGGCGTTTACACAATGATAAGCGATATTACCTATGAAATTATTAAAGAGGAATTCGAGGTCCGATCCGTTGATAAAATAACAGTTGTCGGTAAATCTGAGCCTGTTGTAGTTTATGAGTTACTGGGAAAGAAAGGCAGCCTTGATGCGGATATAACAAAACTGGTTGAAGTCTATTCGCAGGGGCAAGAACTATTTTATTCTCAGAAATGGGATGAAGCCGTTGAAGTCATGACCCAGAGTGAACAAATGGAGCCGAATAAACATGTTGCCCCCAGAGGTATGAGTCCGAGCAGGAAAATTATGGAATACTGTGAGATGTTTAAAGCTGATCCTCCGGGACCCGCCTGGGATGGCGTTATCAAGTTAACATCAAAATAATAAGGAGTGTC
>JAUVGS010000567.1 GCA_030593665.1 Chitinivibrionales bacterium
TCGTATGACCATACATCTGCTGCTGATCAATGGCAGGTGCATGGCGTGGGCGCAAGGCTTTCTGCGACAGATCCCGCACTGCCGAAAGAGATTCGTAACCTCGCCGTAGGAGATACAAGCGAAACGTATAAGCCGCTCCCGGTTATGATTCCATATATCGATTATGAAAACGGAGATATTACCAAGCCTAAAACACTCTATTACAATGTGACTTTTCAGGTTTCAACAGATTACGAGTACATTTGCGATTCTACCGACTCGGCCGGCTGGTGGGAGTATGAATGGAAGAGCAAAGGGAAAATTAAACCGGAACATACGGGTTGGGATTATATTACTCCTGTGCTTAAGGTGTTTTGTGTGCCCGGGTGGACACCGTCGCGTTACAAAGTTAATATTGAAGTTGCGAATAATATAATCAATAAGAAACTATATAACGTGGTTACCAGCCCTCATTTTAAAAAGGATAAAAAATGTGAGTATTATGTATACCCTTATGATGCATTCTCTACAAAAACACACGATGCACTCTATACCGCAGGGATAATCGGATCACGAGGTGGAAATAAATCGGGAGAACCTGTCCCCGGTGACTTTTTTCACCCCTTCAGAATTAATTTTGATGGTTTCTTCAGGTTAGACGAAGGAGGAACAGAAGTATTCCCGGATAATCCGTATCAGTTTGTCAGCCTTAATGGTCTTCCCGATCGTTGCTGGAAAACCAAAGGGTATATGATCCGTGAATTTCATTCTGTACCGGATATTGATCCCTGGCAACAGAATCCTAATTTCTGGTGGGGCGAAATCCCAAAACATTTGCTTAAAGAGCACTATGACTATCTCAACCAGCTCATTGACGAACACAAACTTACCGTTTACGGGCCTTCTGAGGCAGTACAGTATCGTCTGACTGCAAATGCGGTTAGCGGTGCGACGCTCAGTGGTAACGAACTTACCATTACCACAAGCGGCAGTATTGAAACAAAATACCAGGATGAGATTTCCGTTATCTGTATCTTCGATCAGGGATATGACAAAATGGGCGCGAAATACAAAAACGGTGATTATCCCCGTATTGCCCCGCGCAAAATGGACAGCGAAGGGAAAGCGTGGTCTATTAGTATGAATCCGTTTCATAACGGTGGTAAAATCACCTTAACGCCTAACATTACCGGTATTGCTACTGCTTATGCTATTGCGCATAAAGCTATTAACGTAAATATTACTAAAAACACTTTTTCATGCAAATTGTCAGCAGGCAAATATAACTTCTCTGTATATTCCATGAACGGCAGGGTTCTTGTTGATAAACCGTTTGTCAGCAATGGCGCAAAACAGATTGTTAATTTTAATCAATCTCTTTCAAATGGCATGTATGTTTTTGATATTTGCCGGGATGGTAAAAAGGTGCTTCAGTCTAAGATGATGGTGAAATAGGCATCTTTCTTTTGGAATATAAAGGTTTTATTAAAAGAGACCTGTCTTTTGACAGGTCTCTTTTGTCTGATTCAGAACTCTGGACATAGGCCATTTTTATCGTTGCGTGTTTTTCTCAATCTGAAATTGCAAGATTAATTTAGTGCCGGGGTATGTAACTTTTCTTTCAGAGAGCAGTTTACATAGTTTTTCAGCGGCTCTTGTAATTAG
>JAUVGS010000122.1 GCA_030593665.1 Chitinivibrionales bacterium
ATTTGATGCGGTATTTGTCGGATCCGGTGCAGGCCTGCCGTCATTTATGCGGATCCCGGGTGAGAATAGTATCGGCGTATATTCAGCGAATGAATATTTAACGCGCAGCAATTTGATGAAGGCATATCTTGATGATGCACTGACACCGATAATCCGGGGTAAAAAGGTCGTAACAGTCGGCGGCGGTAATGTTGCCATGGATTCTGCACGCACCGCCCTGCGCCTCGGAGCTGATCCCTCGATAATAGTCTATCGGCGCAGTGAAGTAGAGATGCCTGCCCGAAACGCGGAGATTCATCACGCAAAAGAGGAAGGTATCGAATTTAACCTGTTGACAAATCCAATTGAGATACTTGCCGGTGAAAAAGGCTTTGTAAAAGGTATCCGCTGCATTCGCATGGAACTTGGGGAACCTGATGATTCGGGACGACGTCGTCCGGTTCCTGTCCAGGGAAGTGAATTCGAGATCGAATGCGATGTCGTTATTATTGCAATCGGCAATAAGCCGAATCCACTTATCCCTAATACAACTCCGGATATTGATATCTCAAAGTGGGGAACCATTGTTGCCAGTGAAGAGGATGGCAGGACCTCGAAGAAATATATCTATGCCGGCGGGGATATTGTAACCGGTGCAGCGACAGTAATACTGGCAATGGGTGCCGGAAAAGTTGCGGCCGGGAGTATTGTTGAGGATTTGCTGTAATTAGTGTTTTGTCCATATTTACGGGGCGTAAATGCGATTTTGCAATTATCTCATTATACTAACGCGGGATAAACCCGCAAGTAAGTTCCTTATCAGATTCCTTTCTAACCGAAGAAAGCATTCGAAATAAAGTATTGTAACAAATAAATTTGTAACCAATACCTAAAAAACAAGAAAGCAATCTGTAAGGTACTAATGCATAATCATAATTGCATTAGATATCTAATTCCATATAATAATTGACTCATAATAGTTAAGGCCATCTTGCACAAGGTGAACAAAGTAAACGCCGTTCGCCGGCTTTCTACTGCCCGTTATCCGAATATGATTCTCCAAAGTCCGCACACGGCTTAAAACCTTTCCTTGTGCATCATAGATTTTTATATTTTTAATGCCTGATATTCCATGTATCGTAATATGCACAACACCCGATTTCAATTGAGCAGATACCAGAGGCCCGGATATTGACGAAATGGCGCAATCGGTTTTTACCGCAGTATTGGAATAATCCAGATACTTAGAGATAAAGCTGACATTGTTTCCCCCTTCCTCTTCCAGCAGACAAACCAGATTGTGGGCACATATTGTCTCTACGTGCTCAACGGTGATTCCATACGATTGAAGCGTATCGCGCATCCGCCGATTGGCCAATTTCAGAGCGCCGACAGCCAGGCGAACATGCATGCTGTCAATAAGGGTATGTTTATTCAGTTCGAGGTTGTACCAGGGAGAGAAATTCTTGAAATACTCTTCATTGTTGTCAAAAATTTCGTTGGCAATTTCCGGTTTTTGGTTGACTAAGGTAGCCCAGGTATGAAGCGCACCATCATACACGACACATGAGCTGAAGAGTTTCGGGAATTTTGCCGCATATTCAATAGCTCCAAAGCCACCCATGGAAAATCCTTCAATAGCCCGGGCACTGCGAAACGCGTGGGTGCGGTACTGCATATCAATATAAGGTATCATTTCCCGTATTACGTGAGTCTCAGCAGGTTTTATACTATCCTTGCTGTCGCTCCACATGCTGTTAATAAAACCGTTGGGAAAGACGACAATAACCGGGCCGATACTATTCTGTCCCGTTGCAGCTTCAAAGGTTTCCGGAATGATCGTATTCTGTTTTCCACCCTGATTGCCGTTCAACCCATGCAGATGGTAGATAACCGGGTAACGTTCCATACTGTTCTCATAACCGGGCGGCAGATAGATATTAAATAGAATCTTATTTCCGGTAATCGGACCGGTGAAGCTTTCCTCATGAACCGTTCCGTTCAAGCCATATAATTGAAAAGCAACGATACCAAAAATAGTGGCTATTTTTAAAAGAAATAATTTCATGGTACAAATATTTTCCTCTCGAAATTGAAAATTTGAACAAATTATTTCTTCTTGTTTCATGCCACCGTTAAGGTCAGCTTTGGCAAGCTTAGAAACTATGCCCACCCAAAAGTTGCAACGATTTTGATGGGAAACGTTTTTTTCGTTTATAATCCATAATTTCTTGCAAAGAGACCTTTAAAAAGTTATAACACCACTTTACAATAATATAATTCAGTATTTTAATAAATGTTTGCTAAAAAAGTTAATTAGTATCTGTTAAATATAGCTTGTTTTAGATGTCATTCCCGCTGGAAGCATGCGCGGTGTAATCCTCCGCAAGGGGGGAATGACAATTGTTAACAGAAACTAATTATCCTGCCGTTAAACAGTTGCTTGCTGTATCTATCGTGTGATTATCGGTAATAACCTGGTGTCCTTTATATTAAATTCATCCTCCAGAATAGAATTCGCAGAATCAACCACCTCTGCCGCTTTTTTGAGAGACTTGGCGGTTATATAGATAGTAGCTGAGAAATCATACATATGATTCGGATTTTTTGCAACATGCATATCGACAACCTCAACAATACGTGTTTCCTTCTCCATTAAACGCTGTTTAATAAAATCCACATTAAGATGCTCACTGTTCTGGGAAACCGATTCTTCCATACTGGTTGCTTGAAATTTCAATTGATTTTCTATAAATTCATTTACGAAGGATTGATAATTAACGGTAGTAATGTGTTGTCCATGCTCCTTGCCGGGAAAATATGTATCCGTAATTTCCTCATCGGTGGTTTTGACAAGCGTCGGTATTGTAACCCTGCTGTTATGGCGGTGGGGGAGTGGTTTTATTTTCAAGCGTTTTTTTGAGGCGCTTCTCAGAGACATATGGTCCCATACGATTAAAGCAATCCACGTGATGATAAAAGAACCGAGTCCAACAAATACCATGAAAAGTGCCAGCAGTACCTGGGTAGTACCTTCTTTAAAGCCAAAGAAATATGACGCGCATACACCGATGGAAACGATTGTGGAGATGGTCAGGCTTAAGGTGATTTCCCAGAAGAGAAGCCTGTTGTTAACAGATCGCAACAAATGCTTTTTGTGAGAGTTAGAGGTGTGCATATACAACATCCTTTTGTATAGAGATGGAAAATGTATTCAATGGGAGACTTTCTTGAAAATGTCAATAAGTTCTTCAGTTGAAGTTATTCTATCCTGTATCAGCTTATCGGCCATATCATGTTGGATATACCCTTTGAGTAAAAGGTTCCTTGTGCTGTTTAAAGCTGATTTAACCGATGCAAACTGGTTAAGAATGTTTTTACTGTAAACCCTGGATTGAATAAGTCTGGACAAACCACGGACCTGTCCCTCTATTCGTTTTAAACGAATTAGGGCCTCGTCTCTAACTGCGGAGTCAGGATTGTTTTTGCCAATCCCATTTTTCATTAAACGTTCCTTACTAATATAGGATACCCCCCTACCCTATAAAAGTACAATGAAAGAATAATTAAGTCAACTGTTTTGTGATAATAAGTTCTTTAAGTAAAATGAAGAGGGGGGGCAGGGTAGTACCGGAAAAATTCAGAGGATACTTTTTAAATAATCTCAACACCGGATCATATTATTGAAACTTAAATTTCTTAAATCCGATTATCGACATTCGCAGCAGCAGAAGGCCGTGCCGAAATCTGCTTATCTTCGTGGAACCGTACCTTCGCTCACGGTAACGAACCGGCAATTCAACAATTTTAAGGCTGCGCTTGGCAGCGCCAAAGAGCAGGTCGAAATCCCCAAAGGGGTCGATTTCCCCGAAATAGTTTCTTCCTTTCTTGATTAGCTCATAGTCTTTTTTTAAAAGGACCTTGGTACCGCACAGGGTATCCTTTATCCGTTGTTCAAGAAGCCAGGTGAAGATCAGACTGAAAATTTTATTGCCGAGCATATTAAGAAACCGCATGGCGCCTTTTTCCATGGGGTAGACGAGTCGCGTGCCGTTAATGAATTCTCCCTTACCCTCGGCCAGGGCGTAATAGAATTTCGGAAGGTCTTCTGGTGGAACGGTCAGGTCGCCGTCGAGTATCATCAGTATATCTCCCTGTGCAGCCTCGAAACCCTTTCTGACCGCATCGCCCTTTCCTTTACCGGCCTTCTGGTGAATGAGCTTTATCTTTTTGTCGGGGAACTGTTGCATAACCCTCTGTATTTCATCGACAGACCCGTCAGTGGAGTTGCCGTCAACAAATATCAGTTCGGTGGATGTTCCCATTGGCGCAATTCCCGTTACTGCATTTTTGATGTTACCGGCTTCATTTTTACAGGGGATAATGACTGAACAGGAATAATCTTTGCGGTGACTTTCCTGTGCCGTCTCTCGTGCGATAAAAAAGTTGATCAGGCAGATGTCCCTGATAACAGGTAGTTTGGCGATATATCTATTAATGATAGTGGAGAGGACCGGTATATGAAAGGGGAAGAGAAAACGGGTGCCGCTGTTGATGACTTCGTAATTATTAAGATACAGGATGTTTTTTATATCAGCAGGAGAGAGCCAGTTCTGATACGGCTGCTTCATTTTGTAGCCCAGTTTTTCCAGCAGCAGAATTGCCGGTTCCCACAGGAAATTGTAATAGGTTATAATAATTCTGGAGGTTGGTTTCGTCACTTTTCTCAGATTCCTGAAGGCTGTCCATATATCGGACAGGTGCCCCAGAAGGTCCTGCATTATGATAAAATCGAACTTCTCTTCAAGATGCAGGTCTTCGATGTCATCGACCTGAAACGTATAGGTGTTCTTATATTTATTTTTCGAAATACTGATCATCTCTTCACTGGAATCAATGCCGACACCGCGGGTAGGTCTTAGTTTGTCAAGTAGACTCCCGGTGCTGCAGCCGATTTCGAGTACCGATCCATTGCGGTCAACATGAAATCTGATAAGCCGCTCGAGCTCTTTGTGGTAATACCAGTTGCGCTTGCGCCAGTAGTCCCGGTGCTGTGCTGCTTTGTTGAAATAGGCTGTTATATCTTTTTTGTTCATACGTGGTGTATTACTATTTAATAGAATCTTTCTGCATCGATGACAACTGTGCAGCAGCATAATCAAATAGTTGTATTATTTTTCTCTTTGCATCCTTAGTATTTTTAGGGTGGTCATAGGCTTTTTCACACGCCTTGTTTAATTTTATTTTATCACCCTGTATTGCATAAAAATAGCAGAGGTTTTGTAATATTTGCAGATTCGTTGGATTTATAGTAAGTGCTTTTTCCAGGTACTCTGCTGCTTTCTCAGGTTTATTATTCTGATTCAGGATCGTGCCGAGTATCAGATAGGGTTCAATTTCTTTCGGCCTGATCTTCATAGCTTTTTCAAAATAAGATATTGCTTTTTCACAATCATTTTTTTCGTTACCGTACAGAAATCCCAGATGAGTATAGTTGGTAAAGGTGTCCTGATTAGTCTCTGTAAAACGCTCCAGGTAATATATGGTACTGTCAATTTTTCCCAGTGACTGGTAGGTCATACCCAGGTCTTTCAGCACTTCTTCATGGGTTGGGTGTATTTCCAGTGCTTTACGCAGGTGAGTAATACCGATCGTCCGGTATTCCTCCTTCTTCTCAGGATCCGTACTTTCTCTGCCTTTAGAGAGCATCAATTGCCCATAGGATGAATTACTGAATGCGCTGTTTTTCGAAGTTTTTACATCTGCTGAAAACAGGGTGTAATCATTTTTCCAGGCCATGTTGCGGTGTATCGTTTTTATACTGAAAAGGGTGATGATAAGTATCAACGGTATCGGGGCAAGTTTCATATACCGTGTTACTGAGATTTTTCCTGAACGCTCTAATATATTGGGGAGTTTATTTACCAGAAGCCATGCGACAAGAAGTGAAAATGCGAATGATGGCACATAGAGGAAACGCTCACTCATGAATACCCCGACAGGGAAGGGAATATTTGATACCAGTGAAAGCGGTATCAGGAAAACCAGGAGTGTGTAGGTTACCACACTTTTTTTTATGAAGCCGGTAAAGATATGATAAAAAAGCATGATATAAATACAAAACGAAAATATGGCCCGCAAATCATGCAACTTGACCAGTGGTATATGGTAGGGGTAGTAGTCAACGGTCAGAGGGTGCGGGAAGAAAAGCAGTTTGATATACAGCCCGAAGGTATAGAGTATTGTTCCATATTTTTCTGAGATTGACGCCTCAATAAATGAATTGTTAATAAGGTCATTGGCGGTGTAGGTGTCGGGAATATTCAAAACAGAGTACCGTATACCGATAAATATCGCTGCGGCAATAAGAAGAGGAATGGCTGCGAACAGGTTTCGTTTTATGTTTTTATCTATAAAAAACCAGGTGGTAAGCGGAATCATTATAACAAAGGTGATTGAGCCTTCTTTTGACAGGAGTGCAAGGAAAAACAGGAATCCGGCGAGGATAAAAAGATACCATCTGGCACTCTTTACCAATCGGATATATACCAGAAGCGTTATCAGGGAAAACATGAATGCAATGATATCGTCGCGTCCCTTTATATTGGCTACGATTTCCGTATGAACCGGATGGGCTGCAAAAAGAAGGGCTGTCAGAAAGGGGAGGCTCAGATACCATTTTTGTTTTGGAGTAGTACCGGCCATTGAACCTGAC
>JAUVGS010000470.1 GCA_030593665.1 Chitinivibrionales bacterium
GTCGTACCGGCAATAACCGTATCACGGGATACGACCTTTGTGGTATCGGAAATAAGCATCGTCGTAGCGGTCTGGACATTCTGCGCATAGAGAATTGGCGGCAAGCATGCAGCCGGGAGATCAGCAATAACCACTGAATAATAGTTACCGCTGAGATACGTTCCACCTTTGATATTGCTCCGTATGGTCGTCCCCTTAATGTAAACACACCCGTTCTCAATATCCACGGTATCAGGAAGAACCACCTTAACCGCACCCGGATCAGTAAGAATACAGTCAGACAGGTTTACCGTATTCTGGTTTTTCGCAACGACAATATCCATTGTAAACCAATGGGTACCTTCAACCGGATGCGTTGCGTGAATATTATACGGCCCGATCGCAGAATCGTTAAACACAAAACTGAAAACACCGTCTGTACCGGTCGTATAAATTAATGAATCCGGTACTGCACCATCCTTGGCCGGATTAAATCCGTTAGGAATCAGCATAACCACGACATGAGCCGCTTCACTACCATCCTCATCAACAACAATACCGGCAATAGTCTTTGTGTTGGGATAATCGGTACCACCGCCACCCACTTCAAGAGGCCCGGTACTGCAGAACAGCAGTATGAGCATAATAAAAAGAGGAGTTATGCATATTCCGACAAACTTCTTCATTTCCCCTTCCCCTTCCGATTCTTCCGCTCAATTGTCATAACCGGAAAGACCTGTACATTCATCGAGACGATGCGGTCGGCATCTTTCGGATTTACCTCGAGCTTAAGAAACTCCTTACGAAGCGTATCTATCTTTGTACATAACTCCTGATACTTCTCTTCACTCAATCCACGAATTGCCATGGATACATGCCGTGTATCCTTTTCCATGGTCTCCATTGCGTGTATTGAGGTTTCGATCATAGTACGTTTGACATCATTTACCACAGCATGGGGCATTGTATCGTATGAAATTATCTCATTATTTTTCTGTGGAATATAGGCTCCTGTTGCAGTATTATAGGTGATCATATTCCATTTCCGGAGCTTTTTTAGTGCCTGTTCGACCTCTCTTGAGGTTAATTTCAGAACAATCAGGTCATTAACTATCTCTTTTGGGGAACAGACTCTTCCTTTTTGTACTACATATTCACGAATTACAGGATATCTCCATGAGGTAAAATATTCGAGGTTCTGTTTATCCAGAAAGGTCGCAAGATTCTTTTCACGCAATACAGCAAGATTCCTGAATATGGCTTCTTTTTCACGCGGTTTACGAATTATCTCTTTTTGAACAAGGAGCGAAAAATAGTCCGCTTCATCCGCATTGATATCCAACGCTTTTACTATCCCTTTAATATGACGTTCACCGATCTTTTTACGACGTGCGAGAATATCGGAAAGGAAGGACTGTGCACCTATGCCAGCGTCAGCAATAAATTGCTTCTGAGTATACCCGAACCGTTTGGCATACGAGTACCACTCCTGCAGATAATCAACGCAGTCATCGAAAATGAAAATTGGAATATGAAGACGTTTGGAAACCATACCCTCTCCCTCACAATATTGTAATATAGGCATAAAAACTATAAATCGCTGATTTTTTAGGTAAAATCATCTTCTTAGAGTAATAACAATATGTAAGTTGTTGATTTTAAACAAAGGTATTAATTTTATGCATTTTTTTTGGGTAATGTATCCGAACTAACATTCCACAGGTTTCTAAACATATAAGAAAATATTTCTGTCGGGAATCCATGCCTCTATTTGTCCCAAAACACTGGATTCCCGCCAGAAGCATGCGGGAATGACGTTAAAAAGGTAGTTTTCGGACAGGCACTAATTAGATTCTGTTAAATATAGGTCTGTTTTGAATGTCATTGTCACTTCCGTTCTGAAAGTTTTAGTACCTTAGAAATTATTTTCGTGTTTTTTACCCTGAAGGGTATAAGAGATACTAAGAAATACCCTGAAGGGCACTTTGTAAATTTCCAAGAATCTCTATTTACCCTCAAGGGGCACAATGTGGCACAGGGTGCCCTTCAGGGTAGAAAATAATTTCGTAAAGGTACTTACTTGCAGTTTATCTGCGTTAGGGAGTACACCATCAAGGGTTTGAATCAGATCAAACTCTTCAATAATGTTAAGATAGGCTGCTGGACAACCCAGTTTAAATATCTCAGCATAAGCAGGTTGATGGGTAATGGATTAATATTTTCAGAACTCAGTAATTTATCTTAATTTCTTCAGACAAAATCGCAAGTTAAAATCCCTCGTCCCTCGTCCTTCGTTCTCGTTCTCGTTTTTTTTATTAACTGTGAAAAAAATGGACCGAGGACGAGGACGATAATAGAGGGAAAAAAACTTGCGATTTATAATTGTCAATTTTGCGTATTTTACTGAGTTCTGATTTTATTTAACTTTGAGCCTATAACCTTATAACGCTCCTTCATTTTTGAGGTATTCTATAAACTGTCCATACCGGTATATGATCAGAGCCATAGGTCTTGTTTATTTTTTTGGCTTTCGAGAAATTCTCTTCATAACC
>JAUVGS010000431.1 GCA_030593665.1 Chitinivibrionales bacterium
ACCAGCGTACCGATTGCAGCATTCTCAAGTACATTTGAGCTCGACAGGGTAATATTGTATGGTGCTTCGTTTACATCATTTACCGTGACAGTAAAAATCTTTTCAAGGGAATCAGGAGGAAGGCCGTTATCTTTTGTTCGCACTCGGATACTAAGACTTGTAGTTGTTTCAAAATCAACCACGCCCGCTGTTTGCAGATCTGAACCGGATAGAGAAAATTTTGAGTTATCGGTACTTCCGGTTCCTGAAACCAGCGAATAAGTAAATGTCTGCCCCGTATTTGGATCCGTTGTAGTAAACGAACCAACAGACGTTCCCGACGAAACATTTTCATTAACACTTGTTGGAGAAAGCTGGATATCGGTCGGCGTCTCATTGACCTCAGTCACGGCAATTGTAAAGGTCCCGGAAGCGCTGGTACTATCTCCTCCATTGGCAATCCCTCCATTATCCGCGAGATAAATTGTACCTACGGCACTGCCGGCCAGATTAGCCACAGGCGTAAATGTTAAAGTACCTGAAGAGCTTACTGCCGGCTGAGCAGAAAAAAGAGCATTATTAGTATTAGAGACTCTGAAATTTAAAGTCTGGGCAGACTCATTTGAAGGGCCGGCACTGATATTTGTCGCCCAGTTTGCTCCGGTATATGCTCCACTGTTCTTCATAACACTCACATCAGAACCTTTTGTAAATGACGGCGCGTCATTGACGGAATTGACTGTAATGGTGAATGTTTGATTGGGACTCTGATCAACACCGCTATTGGCAGTGCCGCCGTTATCCTTAAGATAGATAGTACACACAGCGACACCATATTCATTGGCGGTAAATGTACCGGATAGTGTTCCGGAAGGATCAACTGCGGCCTGAGAGGTAAAAAGTGAATTATTATCATTTGTTACTGTAAATGAAACGGTTTGAGATGATTCATTGGAAGGACCTTCACTAATATTTGTGGCCCAATTTAAGATACTCTGAACACCCGCGTCCTCACTAACCGTATGGTCGGATCCTTTTGTAAATGAAGGGGCGTCGTTTACCGCAGTAATGTTTATTGTCATTGTATATGTAGCGGTACTGTATAAAGTTCCGTCATATACCTGATGGGTGAATGAGGCATACCCTGCTCCGTTCGCATCAGCCGCAGGTTTGAAAAGAAGATTGGTAAGAGGAGTGTTGTATGTCGCCTCATCAACCACATTAACACTATTATACTCAAGGTCACCGGCAGTTTCCAGTGATTTGATCTTTATACCGGAAAATGGATCTCCATCGCCGTCAATATAGGTAAAATCGCTCGTTTGGAAACTCGCAGAGGTATTGTCTTCAAGGAATGTTTCAGTGTTATTAGCACCGGTGGGAGGGACATTTGGGTTTGTGTAATTAACCACCAGTTCGGCGGAATCGAAAGAAAAATACAAATTGGCACTAACATTACAACTCAATATCAAACCGCCATTAGAACTGCCGTCACACCAGGATTGCACCGCATTTTCGAATGCGGTAGAGGTAGATATCGTATACTGTGTACCGACAGCATCGCTATACGAAATGCCTGTTGAACCTAAAGAAGTACTCCATGCGGAATTATCGTACGTATTATACTCGGCACTCGCGTTATAAGAACCTTTGTCCTGTTCGTACAAATACATAGTCGGAGACTGATTTGACAGGCTATTTATAGTCGTGTTAAACCTGAAGGTCACACTGTTAATTGTCATACCACTTATGCTGCCCAGAGAATTATACATGAGTGTTTCATATACATACTGGTTGGGCCTTGAAAAATAGCCGCATTTTCCATCGGGATATCCCTTAGAACCTGTTCCTAGTGTGATTTCAAGCGTACGAAGAGCCAGAGAAAAAGTTTGTTGATCAGCCTCAATAGTTCCAAAACATAGTAGAAGCAGTACGAAAGCAGTCACCTTTAATTTTACATACCTATCCATAACACTCCCTATCGTTCTCCTCTCCAACAAACAACATACTCAATCCTATCATAAAAGATATCCGGGAAGCTGTCAATGTTAATCAGGCGCCCTCCCCGGCTCTGCCCAAATCATCATACGTGACAGGGGCGGTCCATGCTCTGTTACACACAAATATTTCTACGTTATCTGTACCCACAGAGGTCGCAAATACATTGTACCCGTAATCCACATAGTCAATTGTTGATCCGTTCGGGATACCCGAAAGATCAAAATCACAGAGGATTTCCGAATCCCATTGAACTCCACTATACTGATGAAACATTCCACATGGCTGGGCTGCTGTTGAGGTTGTATTTTCCGAGCCAGCTTGGTCGTCTGCATCAGCGTATTGACGAAGCTTGTACCGCGTGGCGTATATGGTTACCTGATCTGCTGAAACCAGGAAAACAGCTGGAAATAGAAATAACGTTGTAGCAATGTAAATTTTAGTAAACAAGTTTTTTATACCATTGCTATATACTCTGATGAGCATAACTCCACCCCATTCCACCCCCTCCCCTCCAGCTATCAAATAGTGTATATATCTATTATACCAGGATTAACACATTTTTACAAGAATTATTACTATTATGGATAGTCGTTACATATACCAAATACGGTTCAGAATTTTTTTCACAACAGATGATATAAAGACGTTAAAATCGCAGAGATTAGAATAAAAAATTGGTTTACACAGTTAACTTCAGAACTCTGGACATAGAGCAAAAACGGCATTGCGTGTTTTGGTTGACAAACGGCAGAATTACCCTCCCTATATGAGCAAAAAAGGAAAATTAAACGCTTAAATTTAAGGTTTAAACACGCAAAGACTTATGGGTAA
>JAUVGS010000357.1 GCA_030593665.1 Chitinivibrionales bacterium
CGAAACCTCTCCGTTTATGTTGAAGTTCCGTACCTCGCTACTACCCCACTCGATCCGGGGGTGCTTCACAAGGAACATTTGAGCCGGTGCTCGCCTGGTTGCTACACCTTCAGTTCGTTCAACTCGATGCAGTCGGAGACCTCGGGAGGCCGCAGCAGTACTTGCCATAGTGTGCTACCGCGTTTCGTCTGCGCCCAATATGAAAGGATCGACGGCACTCCATCTTAAAATTTCTTTCGGGGCTATGTGTCTAATAGGGAAGATTAAAAATAAAATCTAGTACCGTGTAACAATTAAAGTATCGGATAAAGGCGTTTTAGTTTTATCCGTGCATTTTCTGTTGTAAATTGCCAGTTTACCTTGGATTGCCGGTTGTTACGATATTTCTCCCAAGCTCTGACTTCATTGCGCATTATATCCATTTCAGGGATTCTATGTCCAAGGCATTGGCATTTCAAAACACTCAGTTCTATCTCAGCGATATTGAGCCAGCTTCCATGCTTCGGAGTATAATGGATTTCAAGGCGCTCAGCCAGCCGCTTGGCTTCTTCCTGTGGAAATGCCTCGTAAAGAGAAGAAATGCTGTGAGTATTGAGGTTATCCATAACAAGGACAACTTTACTCACATCCGGGTATCGCTCATCAAGCATTGCTTTTATGAAATGTGCCCAATCAACCTTTGTGCGCCGTTCGGTTACTTCTACGTGCCTTCTTCCACCAAGCGGTTCTACCTCTATGAATATCTCTGCGACACCATTGCGTACATATTCGTCATCGTTCAGTTTAGGATGACCTGGTGCAACAGGTATCGGTACATGGACTTCGCCAATCAATTGCTTGCTGGATTCGTCCATACATATTACCGGATATTGTGGATCATAGGGTCGATGGTACACGTCCAGTACATCCTCCATGTTCGCTACAAAGTTGGCGTTTTCGTTCGGTGGTATCTTCCAGTATTTGCTCCGGTGCGGCTGAAGTTCGTTTTTTTTAAAGATCGGCATACCGCCATTGCCGAACATGTTGGTGCGATATTAAGTTCAACAACCTTTTCAGACAAAAGACGAACTGTCCAGCGATGGTGTCCCCGTGGCGCTTCAGAGCATGCCAATTGGAGAAGGCGGGCATCAAAAGCGCCATCGTATCGCGTTTCAATCGGTGGCTTTTCGCGTTTTTTCCTGCCGATTGCTACCTCCATACCATCTTCGACGAACCGCTTTTTAAGGTGTTCGATTTTCCGGGAACTAACGCCAAGCGCTTCCGCAACATTCCAGACTTGCCAGTTCGGTGCACCATCGCTCGCGTTACATAGAAGAAGCGCGCGGGCATTAAGGAATCGTTTTGCCGGTGTTTTCCCGTCTTTTGTCATTTTCGTAAGCATTCCGCGTTCTTCGTTGGTTAAAGTAATTCGATATCGTTTAGCCATGACAACCTCCTTTATTGGTTGTCATGAAAATATAACACGCCACTCTTATACGAAAGTTATGTTGTTACATGGTACAAGGGTTAAAAGATAAAATAAATTCCTCGCGCAGAGGCGCTGAGAAAAAGAAAAACTTAGGGTTTAATAGACAAAACCAAATAGGACTTCGCCTTTAGGCACTCTTATATTTTATTATTCTCCTATCTCATTCTCATCCTCATAAACAGTCAACACCCTGTCCAACTGCATTAACTGCAATTTTACCATGCATTTCTTCGAAACATTGACCAGGCCGATTAAACCGTCGGAATCGACAATACGGTTTCTGATATTTATTATCAAACTGGCTAAGACGCTGTTAACCGTGTCCATATTTACCAGATCAATAACCACGCGTTCAGAACTGTCTGATATATGCGATTCTATTTTTTCTTGTATTGATAAAAGGTTTGTTGCGGTTATTGATTTAGGCATGGTGATCCACAGATATCCCCGCCTGTTTTCGATCTGTAATTTTCTGGATAATGCCACGTGGTTTCCCCGTCTGTTTTAGATTGTTTTTGTCAGAATAATGCTATGCTTGATTAAAGATATTTTAAGAAAGACAAAATACCACTTGTGGAAAGCCTTTGCAATCGGAAAAGAAAAAATGTGTTTTTCTAAATTCGTAATCTTAATCGTACTCTTAATCCTGACTGATCTATAATAGATTACGATTATGAGTACGATTAGGATTACCAATAGTCTATAAGCACTTCTACTGAATAGTGTAATACTACTTTAAAATCAGCATCTTCTTTGTGGCAATGTACTCCCCTGCAACAACTTGATAATAATATTCCCCGCTTGCCATTTTATTGCCGGTATTGTCTTTGCCATCCCATCTCACGGTATAGGTTCCGGATTGAAAGTGTTTCTTTCCCAGCGCCCGGAGCAGCCCCTCCTTGTTATCATAGATATGGATAGCGACATACTCTGCTTTGGGAATTGTGTATTGAATCAGCGTGCTGGACCGGAATGGATTCGGCCTGTTTTTAACCTGTAATCTTTTGGACGAGACCGGTATTGTATTATGAATATCACTTATTGATGAGATGTCAATTGCAAAACATTGCCAGTAGGGAATTGAATCATTTATTGATAATAAAGGGTGACGTATACTTATTTTTTCCGGCATGTAATCGTATCACATAGGTTCCGGAAGACAGTTTATCACCGGCATTAAAGACTGAACTTCCGCTGCCCGTTCTGGTGACAATGCATTTCCCATCCAGGTTATAAATACCCAGGGAATAGTGCAGGAACCGCGGTAGCTGCAAATATACCGCCCCATTGGTTGAAAAACACGACACATTCTGATTTTTAACATTTTCAATTTGATCAAAATCAATACCCGTATTTGCAAGAAGCTCCTCCAGCGCTGCATCAAGTAATGGATAGGGTTTCATTCCACCATTTGACCATACTCCCGGAGATATCCATGCGCTTTTAAACGCAACAATACCGTCAAAATCTATCGCATAAATAGCGGTATATTCTCTCTTCTTGTTATCCTCGGGACAATAGGTTTCGTAAAGCTTGGCCCATGATTGATCATCATCATCGATCAATCCAGGCATGGTCACGTCAAATTTCTTCTGATAATCCTCATAATAGGATATTTTCTGGGCCAGAGTAGCATCAGAAACGTATTGACTGTTTCCATGCGCCTCCCACTGGTATATATCATACATGGTAAAGAATGGATCGGATTTATACTTCTGATAGATTTTCTCGCGTGCTTTGGCGGCCTCGCCACTATTGCAAAAAGGAGGTCAGGTAATACTTCCGGCAACAAGTACGATGATTTTTTTTCCTATACACGTGTC
>JAUVGS010000489.1 GCA_030593665.1 Chitinivibrionales bacterium
ATGTTTTTTATTTGCCTTCCTATTCACCTGATTTCAATCCTGATGAACTGGTTTGGAATCACCTGAAACATCAAGAATTAAAAAGTCATCAGGCAAAAACGAAAAAGGAAATCAAACAACTTGCCCGTAAAAAGCTTCGGACAATGTCAAAAAACAATTCATTACTTCGAGGCATTTTTTTTAGATGCCATGTTGCAGATTTAATGAATTGATCTATACGTTCGAAAGCAGGGAATATATTGTTGATGAAGATATCTCTGTTCCTGCGGATAAAAAATTGAGACTGCAACCCGGAACACATCTCTTTTTTAATCCCCATACTGTGCTGAAAGTATTTGGTGAGTTATATTGTGAAGGATTAGAAGAGAATCAAATTGTATTCAGGACCATTAAAGATACTACCGGTTCTCAATCAAGCGACTTTCTTCAGTGGACCGGTATAATCGTAACAAAACATGGAAAGATATTATTTGAATATTGTGAACTATATAATTCGCTTTATGGCGTTCAGGTGCCTGATACAACATCATTTCTGAAGTTTAAAAAAGTTTCTTTTTATAAAAATGATAATCAGCTTACCATAGGGGAAGTACCGGTTTTTTCAGGCGACACAACGCATTTTACGTTTCCACTGCCAAAGAGAAAGATTCGTTTAGTGCAGATAGCTGGAGCATATGAGGAACGACGATCTCCGTTGTTACCGATTTTACAGGTTACCTTTCTCACCTGTGCCGTTGGTGGGTTGATAGGAACAATTTACTGTAAAACTGTTGCCGATGATTATCAGGACCTGTATGAAAAGCAGACGGCACAGAGCGAGATGGATTATTATAAACATAGAAGAGACAGGTATCGTGGATACTATCGACTCGGTTGGGTAGGCACCGGTATAGCTGCTGCTGCCAGTGTCGTTACTATAACAATAAATATTAAATCAAACCGGAAGAAAAAATGACCAGAATTATTTCGTTATTGGTTGTTTTGCTGTTGTGCCTTGTATGTACCAACTATGAGGATAACAATCCCTATGATAAGGAGTATGAAGGTAACTATTTCCTGGAAATTGAATGGGACAGTATACCTGCGCTGCTTGGTTGTTTTATTACCTACAGGGTGCCGTATAAACATTCAAGTGGTAATGATTCATTAAAGCTTTTTTCCCCTGGTGATACATTGGGTACTATTATTGATAACAGTCTTTTTAATATATACCCGTCTTCTCATTTTTTTCTCTATTTTATAAAAGAATATTCCGGCCGGATTGTCATTCAGGGAAGGCCTTAAATGGAACTATAGTCGAGGATTTCGCTTCAGTGGCTATTGCCGACCCATTTACTATCTCCACCGGTTCACCATCGAATTCGGCAAAGAACTGAGCTGCAGCCTTGCGGTGGACAGCCAGTTTGTCACCCTCTTTGTAAAGAATTCCGCCGATAGTGTGATCTGGGAAAACAATGACGGTATAAAAGACACGATAGCGGTAACCAAACCTTTTACGTTCAGAGTCGAGAATTACGACTCCTGCATGGTTACCGCCTGGTTCCTGGATCGTCGGGGTAATAAAGGGAAGGCTGTTACCCGAATCTATACAGTTGCGCAAATAGCCCCGGTTGCCATGTTTGACGACACGGCAGATACCATTAAACACCGCGTTGGCACGGTTTCGATACCAGTCAGTTTCAGCGACGCCAACGATCCTGTTGACAGTATTTTCTGTTTATTTCAGGATTCACTTATAAGCGGTACAGTAAAATATCCTGACAGGGACACGTTGATACTCCAGACGGACAATATTGAGATTATAGATAGCGTTTATATCTGGGTTAAAGACAGTAGCGGTCTCTCTTCCAATAAACAGGCAAAAGTTCTGAGAACATTCATTCCGGATAATCAACCGCCCCATGTACAAAAGTATACTCCTGCCGAAGATACCATTATCACAGCACATGATTCGCTAGTTATCACTCTGCTTGCGTGGGATAATTATGGGGTTACAGAGGCTGCCTGCTCCACAGGGAATAGTGTATTTAAGGGTGACCTGGATACGACAATTAATGACAGTACCTTTTGGCAGGTCAGAGTAACAGGCTATTTGTTTCAAGATTATTACAAGGTTACTCCCTATGCAGAAGACAGTTTTTATATATCCGCCAGTGGGTCGCCATTTTATATCTATTATGACTCAACACTCATTGACAGCACGCCGCCGGAGATAACCATTATTTCCCCCTCCGACAACAGCAGGGATTCCACCGGAAGTGGTACGGTACAGGTAAAAGTAACGGATATCGTACCGGGAAAAGATTTTGTTGATGACGGCATTGATACGG
>JAUVGS010000547.1 GCA_030593665.1 Chitinivibrionales bacterium
CAAGGCTCTTGAGATATTTTTGAATGAACGGTTCCTTCATCTGCGAGAGTATCTCTTGTGCGTCGGAATCAGTGACTATATACTTCTTTTTTCCCTCATCGATCATATCCCGAAACCATGCTTCCCGCTCCTCTTCATTAAAATAGAGCCGTACAGGCCGTATCAGGATATAATCAAGACGCTCTTTGAAATAGCTCCAGTTCGTTAGAAATTTATGTAATCCCACGGGTAAAAAAGAGAAGGGTATATGTACAAGAAACCGTATAAAAGAGTGCGCTGTTTTCTCTGCTGTTGTATCGATCATCCTCCCGGCACGGTGCCAGGTAATCGATTTTTCGATCATCTTTGCATGAATCGATTCAATAAAATATTTTCCGTTGGTTAAAAGTGATGCATAGTGTTTTCGATATAGCAGGTGCCCCCAGATTCTCCTGATAAATTTTCCCAGAAACGGCAGAATGCCAATGAGAACAAAAATCAGTGTTAAGACATTGTTTTTACGAAGGTTGAACTCACATTTAGTGTCAATGATATTTCTAACTTTCCAACCGGTCACAGAACTTTCTAACATAGTTGACCACAATGTTTTACTGTAGAATAAACGAAAATGGTTGTGTGTGATATCAGGAACTGAGTTCCGGTAGATATACTCATCTGATTTCAGCTCTTCAAGCATCCCCTGCATATCGGAAAAAGCATCCTTGTTTGCAGTGATAAAGGCTTCAAGTTTTTTGATACTTCCCCGGTCAAACTGCACCAGACTGCCCCTTCCCAGCCCCTGAAAGATTAGTTTTACATCACCAGGACTCATCGGTAGAAAAGGCAGCAGTGCGAGGCCCGCACGAAAATCAACGGCAATAAGCCCGCTGAATGGATTTGTATCGGTTTCATTGCGTTTAAGGCAGTTTGGCTGGCTTTTCCAGGTTGACCATTCGTATTGGCGGGCAAATTCATAGGCGCCCATATCATGCAGGAGTTTCACGAAATCAGCCATGAATTGTTTTTTCGTGCGGTATTCCGGTGATCCAACCGGTTCGCTGTCGGTTGTTTCCCCTCCTTTCCAACGTTTAAGCAGGTCGAGGCGTTCGTCCACCTCGAGCCGCCAGGTGCGGCCGTCAACCCAGTTACTCAGTTCGCCGCAGCTCCCCAGGGTTTCGTCAATAAAGGTTGCATGGATATCGTTCACAGCCTGATCGTCGCTAAACCGAATTTGGGCACCGCGCCTGATAAACTTCTGCCAGATCGCTCCGGATCGTGCTGCGGCAGGGTTGCATTGCAACTGAAAAGCACCCTGAAATCCGAGGCCATAGAGGAAATTGCGGAACAGGGCTGAGAAATGCGATGGAGGGATAAGGATTTTCATCGCATAGGTTTGCCCCGTGCAAAGCCCATCAATCGGGTCGCCTTCAATGGAATCTACTCTGACTTTATATACCTGCCCGGCAAATCCCCCGCCAACGAATTTTTCAATACTCAGATGGATTTGTGCGTGATGCCGGTTGTTTGTTACACTGGTCACTTCATAGGAAAGTGAGTCACCGATGTCGTAGCGGTCGATACGTATTGGACGATGGAGTCCAAGGGAATGAAAATGCCGGTGAAGGTTTTTACAGACCGTTATTGAGTATTCGGTTTTCATTAGTGTTGCCCTGTATGTTGTACGTTATCAGCCAAATAATATACATTTTTTCTTACAGGGAACAATTGTATATTAGTACCTTACAGATTGCTTTCTTGTTTTTTAGGTATTGGTTACAAATTTATTTGTTACAATACTTTATTCCGAATGCTTTCTTCGGTTAGAAAGAAATCTGATAAGGAACTTACTTGCGGGTTTATCCCGCGTTA
>JAUVGS010000438.1 GCA_030593665.1 Chitinivibrionales bacterium
GAACCAGACCTCTTCACCCGGTTCTATATCTTTGGGGATCGGCATTTTGCCGTTGTAGCGGTTGTTGTAGATCTTGTCTTTTATCGTTTTAATCTTGCCGTAGTCGTCACCTTTGCAGGTTATTTTGATCTGAGCACCCTGTCCGATAAAGGAGGTTCTTACTTCAAAGTCAGCGTCTGCCCCGCCGCGCGCACAGCCGGTTTTCCATAGTGCGTAGAGAAGGCTGGACCCGACCTTTATTTTATGTTGTTCGTCGGTTGATTTGTTGAATTTATATTCCATTATTAATAGCTTTTTGTGATTTGTAGTTTTTTTCTTGATTTATATTTTTAAAAAATATAAATGAGTTAAAGAAAAATATTCAAGAACAATTCTCTGTTTTTATAAAAAGAGACATTATGGTTATTTATCATATCATAATCATTATCAAATACGACCATAATTATTATAAAATACGACAGTTGACTATGATAAATTGGTAAAAGACAGAATCTTGATTATTTTGTTCCGAATGAAAGCTGGGCTGTTTTCTATTTGCCAATTCCGGCAATCGTGACAGTAGTAGTTACAGGAGACATTTTTTGTATGAAAAAAAATACATTATTCCTGTAAAGTGTAATGCTTATCACAGACATTCCTGAACGAAATATATATTTTAAGCAGGTGGCAAACTCGCACCAAAATAATTTCAAAACACATTTACACTCAGCTCATCACTTGCCCGGAGGAACATCCCATGAAGAAAAAAAACATCTCCATTTCATTTTTCCCATTCGTACTGTTCACGTTAATCTTCCTCCGGATTTTCTGCACCGATCCGGTTAAACCGGATTTCGGTGACGCTCCGCAATTATCAAACAGCAAGGTTATTCTTACCGCGGGAACCGGGAAAATCGGTTCGCCTTTTTTAATGTATGTAACCGCAGCAGGAACCGCTCCTCTGACTTTTGAATGGTTCAGGGATAACAGCCTGGTAGCAGACTCCGGCAGAGATTCAACCACGGTCAATGACTCACTGATATTTGACGCACTGTCAATAGCCGACCGGGGCAGGTACCATTGTATAGTCTCAAACGATCTTGGTACCGACACCACCGAAACATTCCTCCTTAAAATCAACTACAAACCCGTCTTCATGGATTCAATACCTGATACGCTTTACCACATACCGGAAGGCGGCCTCCTTACTATTCCTCTTTATGCTACGGATCAGAACAATGATTCTATCCCTAATGATTCCCTGTATTATGGTATTGACACAACGGATTTACCACGACCGGATTCTGTCAGCTTCCTGAATGATACTACTGATACCGGGAATACTCTTGTGTGGCAGTCACAAACCGGAGATAACGGCGGTATCTACTTCATGACGGCTTTCGCATCCGATAGTATTGATACGACATACACCTCTATAAAAATAGTTGTTCTGGACGTGAAATACCCTCCGGTGCTGGATAGTATCAGCGATACCGCAATTTATGAGGGGCAGCAATTATCCTTTACCGTTTCAGCAACTGATGCTGACGAGGACTCTGTTACAATAGATACCGCATCGGCTCCTGCCGGTGCTGCTTTTGCTGATAACGGCAATTGCACCGGGACATTTACCTGGCAGCCCGCATATACCGACTCAGGAACTTATACCGTAACATTTTACGCGCGTGATAGTCTGCTTGCCGATACTCAGACCGTTACGATTCAGGTCCTTGATTTTAAGTTTGTTATCAGTGCGACTGCGGATACGGGAGGGACACTTTCGCCGTCGGGGGATGTGCTTATTGAGCCTGGTGCAAATCAGAAATTTATTATTGTCCCGGATACCGGGTTTCATATTGTTGACGTCCTGGTTGATAGCGTCAGTATCGGCGCTGATACGGCATATACTTTTACACAGGTTTTAAGTAACCACACACTACAGGCGGTTTTTGCGGTTAATACCTATACGCTCACTGTTTCAAGTGACACTAACGGTACGACAGTGCCGTCGGGCGTCGATACGGTGAATCACGGTGACGCCACAACAATTACAGCAACTCCGTCAACCGGTTATCACCTTGCGAAATGGCAGTGTGTTACCGGTATCGCCGCAATTGCGGATACGTTATCCGATTCAACAACGGTTGTGCTGGAAAACGGGGATGCTGAGATTAAAGCCTGTTTTGCCATGAATAAACACACCGTATCCGTTACGGCTCAGGGTAACGGCACAATAACAGTTCTGCCGGTTAAAGGATTCTATGATTATGGCGATACGGTTTCTCTGACTGCGGTCCCGAACAGCGGTAATACTTTCATCGGATGGAGTGGTGATGTAACCGGCGGCGCGAATCCAATGACCGTGATTGTGACGGCAAACGTAATTGTTGCCGCTAATTTTTCTATTGATCAATACACAGTGACGTTTGTGGCTGGGGCGAATGGTAATATAACAGGTACATTATCGCAGAAAATAGCACATGGCAGCGACGGTTCGCCTGTAATACCGAATGCAAATACGAATTACCATTTTGTCGGATGGACAGGCGGGCATACCGGAACTGAAGATACATTGACAATTACTAATGTAACTTCCGATATGACAATCACTGCGAATTTTGTTATTGATATATACATGCGCATAAGTATTTCGACAAAAATACTCCACGCCCTTTGTTTTCAGTCTCTCCAGAAAAATATACAAACGATAAAACATAATTAAGGTTCCTATACCCATTGACAATTCATATGATAATCACGTATATTAT